>JAJKIB010000453.1 GCA_021154745.1 Mycobacterium sp. | reverse complement strand
TGGCGGATCCCGGCGCGCGAAAATTCGAGTAGTCGTCTACTCAACTGGACACCCGGTAATGGATGCAGGCTGATGAGGTGGCCGATGAACTCACCTCCCACGAGAGCGCGCTTCGCAAGCTCCCGTTGCCCTACTCGCTGGCGCTGCGGCTGCGCGACGCGGGAGTTGCGCCCGAAGTGGTCAGCGAATACGTCGGTGTCGACCTCGCCGCGCTGGATGGCGTCTACCGCATCGCCGAGGCCAAGCTCAGCGCCGCGGAGCAACCCCGGACGCCATGCGAGCACTCGTGTTGAGCGCGGCCGAACTCGACGGCAGGGCGGTTAGTAGTCAGGCAGGTCGATGGCGTCGGCGGTGGTGAACCACATCTTCTCGGCGAAGGAGCGAAATGGCCAGCGCTGCATCCACTTCATGACCTGCGCGGTGATCGCGACGTCGCTTGTTGACTTCGGCAGATACCCGTCGATGCCGTTCGGAAGATCCTGGCACCGGTCGATGTAAGGACGCATCACTGTTTCATATCGGGGCAGGGCAGCCTGGATGTGTTGCGTGTCGAGGGACTCGGCGGGTCCCAGTTCACCGGCCAAGACATACGCGCCGACAAGCGCGAGGCTGGTGCCCATGCCGCTCAGCGGAGAGGCGCAGTATCCGGGTCACCCACAAGCGTGACCCGGCCCTGCGAGATCGTCGGCATGAGCACCTGGGCGAACGCGTCGAAGTAGAAGTCGTCCGCGTGTGCGGCCGCCGCGAGCAATGCCTCGCACTGCCACCCGGCGCCTGCGAAATGTATTGTCAGCAAGGCCCGTTGCTCGTCGGCATTGCGGCGGTCGTAGGCGACGGGTTCGGAGCGAAACGCCAGGCCGGCCTTGCATAACGTCGGATCGTGCGACGGCTGCATCGAAGCATTGAGGCCCGGCGCTTGATACATCAGATACCAGCCGTCGAGCCCGATGGTGTCCGGGGCAGTGAACCATGCGTTGTACCCGCCCAATGGCCTGACGAACTGCTCCTCGGGCCCGAACACCAAGCGCCGCACCGCCGAATGCGGTCCGTCACAACCGACGACCAGATCAGCAGACAGGATTGTTCCGTCGCTCAACGTAGCCTGAACCGCGTCCTCGTTCTGGTTGAGCTGCTCGATGCGGGTGTTGAAGTGATACTCCGCGCGGTCTTTGGTTGCGTGATAGAGAACGTCGACCAAGTCGCCGCGCAGGATCTCGAGTTTCGACACCAGACCGTTGCCGTTGAAGGCGGTGACCGGCATGTCCGCTCGCCGACTGCCGTCGGCTTTGACCCACGCGACACCCCGCTGATCGAGGGAGCGCTGCCGCATCTGACCGATCAGCCCCATGCGCTCGACCACATCACCGCCTGCACCGCGCAAATCCACGGTTTGTCCGCCTGGTCGGATGCCGTCGGCGAGCTCAACGATGGTTACCAGATAGCCACTCCTGGTCAGCCAGAAAGCCAGTGCAGGTCCCGCGATTCCGGCTCCGCTGATCAGGACGGTCGGCGCTGCCATGGCCGCAAGGGTAGCCGCTAGATCTCGAGCGCCTGGTAGGTCCGGCGCACGAACTTCGGTTGTGTCGATTGAAGTTTCAGCAACGACGTGTTGCCAGCGACGGCGGCCGCCGCGTCGGCGCCGAAGTTCGGGAGGTTCTGGATGAGATAGATCACGATGAGGTTCTCGCTCGGATCAGCCTGCCACCACGTGCCGTAGGCGCCGGGCCAGCTGAACGTCCCAACACCTCCAGGCCCGAACAGCTGTCGGGAGCGCGCCGGATCGGTCACCACCGACAGGTTCAAACCGAAACCGCGGCCGAGCCAGAACGGCATGCCGAGAAACGGATGCCGTTTCTGCTCGTCGGTCAGCCGGTCGCTGCGCATCAACCGCACCGACTCGTCGGACAGCACCCGCGCACCGTCGACTTCGCCGCCTGCCAACAGCATTCGCGCGAACTTCAGATAGTCGTCGGCGGTGGAGAAGAGATTCGCGCCACCCATGCAGAACGGGGGCGGCGAGATGGGGGGTGGGCCCATCGCATCATGGCTGAGCGTGTCGTCGTCCTCGAGCTTGTACATGGTGGCGGTACGACCGCGGTTACGGGCTGCGACGAAGAATCCGGTGTCGGCCATGTTCAGTGGACCCAGGACCCGCTCGGTGAGCACGTCCTGAAGGGACTTGCGTTCGATGCGTTCCAGCAGGACCCCCAACACGTCGGTGGCGTTGCTGTACGTCACCCTGTCACCGGGTTGATGCTGAAGCGGTAACGCCGCCACCTCGGCCAGCCAGCTGTCCGGGTTCTGCCGCGCCGAGATGCGCGAGTACGCCTTCGCCAGTGGCCCGGTCACAGAGAAGAAGTAGGCAAGCCCGCTGCGGTGGGTCATCAGGTCATCGACCATGATCGGCCGGCGTGCCGCATGCGTCTTGTCCAGCGGCCCGCCGGGAGTATCGAGCACCTGCATGTTCGACAGTTCGGGCAACCATTTCGTGACCGGGTCGGTCAGGTCGAGCTTGCCCTCGTCGACCAAGGCCATGGCGGCGGCGACGGTCACCGGTTTGGTCATCGATGCGATGCGGAAGATCGTGTCGTGTTGCATCGGGAGGTTGGCGTCGACGTCGCGGTGGCCGAGCTCGTTGACCTGCAGGACCTCGCCGGAGCGCCATACGAGCGTGACAGCGCCGGCTAGCAGACCGGCATCGATCGCTTCGCGGATGGAGGCCTGGTTGGTGTCGAGCTTCATCGGCGTCAGCGTACTCAGCTGCACCGAGTACCTGCCTACTACGCTTTGTAAGTAGCGCTCGCGTGATCCGCTGGGGCCGGCCGCGCTTGCTGGTGTCGCTGGCGCCCGTACAAATTGCGGGTGCTAAGCTGCCCGCAGTTCGACGTCCTTTAACGATCCGTCCAGAGAGGCGGAGAAGGAGGTCAGGGTTACTTGGGCACGCCTGGCACCGACCGGGAGTTGATGTCCGCCGCTGACGTCGGCAGGACCATCTCCCGCATCGCCCATCAGATCATCGAAAAGACCGCTCTCGACGCTGCCGACGCGCCCCGCGTCATCCTCCTCGGCATCCCCACCCGCGGTGTCACCCTGGCTGCCCGCATCGCCGACAAGATCAAGGAATTCGCCGGCGTCGCGGTTGCGCACGGGGCGCTGGACATCACGCTCTACCGCGACGACCTCGACAGCAAGCCACCAAGGCCGCTGGAGGAGACCTCGATCCCCGAGGGCGGCATCGACAACACTCTGGTCATCCTCGTCGACGACGTCCTCTACACCGGACGCTCAGTCCGCTCAGCGCTCGACGCGCTGCGGGACATCGGCCGGCCCCGCGCCGTGCAGTTGGCCGTCCTAGTCGACCGCGGCCACCGCGAGCTGCCGCTGCGCGCCGACTACGTCGGCAAGAACGTGCCCACGTCGCGGACGGAGAACGTCAAGGTGCGTCTCATCGAAGATGACCGAGTCGACGGCATCTGGATCGCACCTCACGGAGGGCCTGCACGATGAAGCATCTGCTCTCAGCCGCCGACCTGTCCCGCGACGAGGCGCTTGCCATCCTCGACGACGCCGACCGGTTCAGCCAGGCGCTGCTCGGCCGCGAGGTCAAGAAGCTGCCGACGCTGCGCGGCCGCACCATCATCACGATGTTCTACGAGAACTCCACCCGTACCCGGGTGTCGTTCGAGGTGGCCGGAAAGTGGATGAGCGCCGACGTGATCAACGTAAGCGCGTCGGGATCCTCTGTGTCCAAAGGGGAATCGCTACGCGACACCGCTTTGACGCTCCGGGCGGCCGGCGCCGACGCGCTGATCATCCGCCATCCCGCCTCGGGCGCGGCCCAGCAGCTCGCCGAGTGGACGGCCGCAGAGCACGGCGGGCCTGTGGTGATCAATGCCGGCGACGGTACCCACGAGCACCCAACCCAAGCCCTGCTCGATGCGCTGACCATCCGGCAGCGGCTGGGCAGCATCGAGGGCAAGCGGGTGGTTATCGTCGGCGACGTCCTGCATAGCCGGGTCGCGCGGTCCAACGTCCTGCTGCTCGACACGCTCGGCGCCGAAGTGGTTCTCGTCGCGCCGCCCACGCTGCTACCGGTCGGTGTGGCCGACTGGCCGGTCACGGTCTCGCACGACCTCGACGCCGAACTCCCCATCGCAGATGCGGTGCTGATGCTTCGGGTCCAGGCCGAGCGGATGAACGGCGGCTTCTTCCCATCGGCCCGGGAGTACTCGGTGCTCTACGGCCTGTCCGAGAAGCGCCAGGCGATGCTTCCCGGCAATGCGGTAGTGCTGCATCCCGGCCCGATGGTTCGTGGCATGGAGATTGCGTTCTCGGTCGCCGATTCCATGCAATCGGCTGTCCTGCAACAAGTTTCGAACGGTGTGCATGTCCGGATGGCGGTGCTGTTCCACTTACTGGTGGGTGCCGAGCAGGAGGCGATCAGCGTATGAGCGTCTTGATCAGACGAGTGCGGCTCTACGGCGAAGGCGACAGCGTCGACGTGCTGGTCACCGAGGGCCAAATCGCAGACATCGGAGCGGACCTCGCCATCCCCGACGATGCCGACGTCTTCGACGCCACCGATCAAAATCTGCTTCCGGGCTTCGTCGACCTACACACCCACTTGCGCGAGCCGGGTCGGGAGTACGCGGAGGACATCGAAACCGGTTCTGCAGCGGCGGCTTTAGGTGGCTACACCGCGGTGTTCGCGATGGCCAACACCAACCCTGTCGCCGACAGCCCTGTCGTCACCGATCACGTATGGCACCGTGGCCAACAGGTCGGGCTCGTAGACGTGCATCCCGTCGGCGCGGTCACCATGGGGCTGGCAGGCGCCAACCTCACGGAAATGGGCATGATGGCGGCGGGCGCCGGGCAAGTGCGGATGTTCTCCGACGACGGGCTCTGCGTGCACGACCCGCTGATCATGCGCCGCGCTCTCGAGTACGCCACGGGCCTGGGTGCCCTGATCGCGCAGCACGCCGAAGAGCCGCGCCTCACGGTTGGCGCCGTTGCGCACGAAGGACCCAACGCCGCGCGGCTCGGGCTGGCGGGCTGGCCCCGCGCCGCCGAAGAGTCGATCGTCGCCCGTGATGCGCTGCTGGCCCGCGACGCGGGAGCGCGGGTGCACATCTGCCATGCATCCACCGCAGGCACGGTCGAAATTATCAGATGGGCTAAGGCGCAAGGTATCTCGATCACCGCCGAGGTAACGCCGCATCATCTGCTGCTGGACGACAGCCGGCTCGCGACCTACGACGGACGCAACCGCGTCAACCCGCCGCTGCGTGAGGCCTCCGACGCCGAGGCGCTGCGTCAGGCGTTGGCCGACGGCGTGCTCGACTGTGTAGCCACCGACCATGCTCCCCACGCTGAGCACGAGAAGTTCTGCGAATTCGCCAATGCCCGGCCCGGCATGCTCGGCCTGCAGACCGCGCTGTCGGTGGTGGTCGAGACGATGGTGCGGCCCGGTCTGCTGACGTGGCGCGACGTCGCCCGGGTGATGAGCGAAAACCCCGCCCGCATAGTTGGTTTGCCGGATCAGGGCCGACCTCTGGAAATCGGCGAGCCGGCCAACCTGACCGTCGTCGACCCCGACGCCACGTGGTCCGTCGAGGGTTCCGCACTGGCCAGCCGATCGGACAACACGCCGTTTGAGGCCATGGAATTGCCCGCAGCCGTCACCATGACAATGTTGC
Organism: Mycobacterium sp.; assembly: GCA_021154745.1. Classification (GTDB taxonomy): domain Bacteria; phylum Actinomycetota; class Actinomycetes; order Mycobacteriales; family Mycobacteriaceae; genus Mycobacterium. The sequence continues at coordinate 1,718 of JAJKIB010000453.1, read as the reverse complement.
GTGGGAAGGTGACCGCGCGGGACGGGAAGAGTCCCGCATGAACGGCGAGCGAGTAGCGCAGGCGGATCGCGCATGAATACCGGAACGCTCGTCGCGTCGCTGATCATGGCGGCGGTGCTCGCAGTGCTGATCGCGTTCCTCATCCGGCAGATGATGCGGGGCTGGCTGCGTCGCGCACAGCGGCAGGCGCAATTGATTGGCACGCTGCCGCCGCTGCCGGATACCGTGGGCCCGGCGCTGATTCCCGCGACCAAGGGCCTCTACGTCGGCAGCACGCTGGCGCCCAGCTGGCTTGACCGCATCGCGGTCGGTGACCTCGGCTACCGCGCCAAGGCCGTGCTGACCCGCTTTCCCGAAGGAATCATGTTGCAGCGCACCGGTGCCGGACCGATCTGGATACCTGACGACGCGATCGCCGCGATCCGAACCGAGAAGGGCATCGCGGGCAAGGCGATGACCCACGAGGGCATTCTGGCCATCAGGTGGCGATTACCGTCGGGTGCTGAGATCGACACCGGGTTTCGCGCCGACGACCGCCGTTCGTACGAGCGATGGCTGGAGGAGGCGTGACGTCCAAGGCGGTGCTGGTGCTCGAGGATGGCCGCATCTTCACCGGCACTTCGTTCGGAGCCGTCGGGCAGACGTTGGGCGAGGCTGTCTTCTCCACCGGCATGTCCGGCTACCAGGAGACCCTGACCGACCCGAGCTATCACGGGCAGATCGTGGTGGCCACCGCGCCCCAGATCGGCAACACCGGGTGGAACCACGAGGACGCCGAGAGTCGCGGCGACAAGATCTGGGTGGCCGGCTATGCGGTGCGCGACCCGTCGCCGCGTGCCTCGAACTGGCGCGCCTCCGGCACGCTCGAGGATGAACTGGTCCGCCAGAAGATCGTCGGCATTGCGGGCATCGATACCCGTGCCGTAGTGCGACATCTGCGCAGCCTCGGCTCGATGAAGGCTGGCGTGTTTTCCGGAGAGGCGCTGGCCGATGCGGACGAGCTGCTCGACAGGGTCCGCAGCCAGCCATCGATGCTCGGCGCCAACCTCGCGGGCGAAGTCAGCACCGAGGCCACCTACGTCGTCGAACCCGATGGGCCGCAACGGTTTACCGTCGCTGCGATCGACCTCGGCATCAAGACCAATACTCCGCGCAACTTCGCAAGGCGTGGCATCAGCAGCCATGTGTTGCCCTCGTCTGTGACATTCGAGCAGATCGCCGATATCAACCCCGACGGGGTGTTTCTGTCCAACGGGCCGGGCGACCCGGCGACCGCCGACCACATTGTCGGCGTCACCCGCGACGTGCTCGGTGCCGGGATCCCGCTGTTCGGCATCTGCTTCGGCAATCAGATCCTCGGCAGGGCACTTGGCCGCTGGACCTACAAGATGGTTTTCGGGCACCGCGGGATCAACGTGCCGGTCATCGACCACGCCACCGGCCGCGTCGCGGTGACTGCGCAGAACCACGGTTTCGCATTAGAAGGCGAGCGCGGCGAGGTCTTTGATACTCCGTTCGGACCCGCAGAGGTCAGCCACACCTGCGCCAACGACGGCGTCGTCGAAGGCATCAAACTCGTTGACGGACGCGCCTTTTCGGTGCAATACCACCCGGAGGCCGCGGCAGGCCCGCACTACGCCGAGTATCTCTTCGACCAGTTCATCGACCTGATGGAAGGGGAGCGCTGATGTTTTCACCCGCGAGCGTGCGTGTCTGCA
>JAJKIB010000452.1 GCA_021154745.1 Mycobacterium sp. | reverse complement strand
GTTAACGTCGGCTCCATTTCCGCCATCATCGTGAACCGCCCGCAATGGCAACCCGCGTACAACGCCTCGAAGGCAGCCGTTCACCAGCTCACCAAGTCACTCGCGGCCGAATGGGCTCCCCACAACATCCGCGTCAACGCGATTGCGCCTGGCTACGTAAAGACCGAGATGGCACCGGTCGACGAGCCACAGTTTCGGCAGCACTGGATAGACGACGTGCCAATGAAACGGTACGCGACCCCGCAGGAGATCGCCCCGAGCGTGGTCTACTTGGCAAGCGACGCCGCGTCGTTCACCACGGGCGCGGTGTTGGTAACCGATGGCGGCTACACACTGCACTGACGGCGGTCGCGGCAGGTTCGCGGGCGGTGGTCTTAGCCTTGGCGGTGGGCGCACCGGCTAGGAGGAACCGGAACGACGACCTCAGAAGACTGGTGCCGCGATTGCTCGCTCCACCTGCGCCGCGACTTAGGTGACTAGGCGATGTCTGCACCTCCGGCGTGGTATCGCCCTAGAACATGGGAAAGCGGTTCGGGCTGGGCTGACCAGGAGTCGTTCTGCATGCGGGACATCCGCAGCCGATGTGGGGACGTCTGCTCATCTGAGTCATGCCGGTGATCCACCTTGCCGAAGTGCGTGCAAATATCTGTACTACCTGTCTCCCGCACCTGACACAATGACCGTTATGCCCGTTGAACCAACGGCCTGAGGAGCGCAAATCGCACACCGATGAGTTTCCGTTGTCGGCTCGGTCGGTACACGGAAGACCGACACAGCTGAGGGGAGGCTGACACCCTGCGGAAACTGATCTACTCGATGAATGCGACCCTGGACGGCTACATCGCCGCGCGCGGCGACGACATCGGCTGGAGCGTGCCCAGTGCCGAGCTGCATCAGTGGTTCAACGACCGAGCCCGCGAGATCGGCGTCTCGCTGTACGGCCGCAAGCTGTGGGAAGTGATGAGCGCGCACTGGCCGACCGCCGACCAGCAGCCGGACGCGACGCCTGTGGAGGTCGAGTTCGCCCGCGTTTGGCAGAAGACGCCGAAGGTGGTGTTCTCCGCGACCCTCGACGAGGTCAGCGGGAACGCGCGCCTAGTCACCGGCGACGCCGTGGCCGAGATCACCCGGCTGAAGGCCGAGGACGGCGCCCCGATGGAAATCGGCGGCGCCGTCCTCGCGGGCGCGGCCATGCGCGCCGGCCTGATCGACGAGTACCAGGTGGTCACGCACCCGGTGCTGGTCGGCGGCGGCACGCCGTTCTTCAGCGCGCTGGACACCTGGGTGAACCTGCGCCTCGTGGAGACGAGAACCTTTCCGGACGGCGTGACCCTGTCCCACTACGAATCCAGGCGCTGACCTGCAGCGGTGCCTCGTCGACGAGACTCTGGTGTCTGCACTGCCAGTGCTGCTCCGCGACGGGATTCGCTTTCGTCGCGGGGTGGCGTGAGGACGGGCCTAGAACCGATCAGTAGCGCGCAGTCGGGCGACACCACCATCCTCCGCTTCCGCGTCCACAACCAGTCCGATCAGACTGTCGGATAACGCCGGATCACCACCATCCGCTACCCGGCCCGGTGCCCGAATGGAAGCGTCGTTACACGACGCTCGGGGACCAACTCATCGTCCGCAGACGCGCACTGGCGAACCTGCGTCTACCGCCGCGCTCGGGTGCGTCCGTTTCCGCATCGGCGGTCCGACGCGCGTCGTGCCTGGTGGGTCTAGCGTCGATGCAAGTGGCCGCCGCCGTGTGCGGCGGTCCGCGACGAGGTCATGGTTTCCAGATCGCCGGCGGCCACCATGACGAGCACGATCCTGCTGCCGTTCCAGCCCGACGCGATGACGCCTGCCCAACTCGCGGCCGTGTCGTACCTGGCCCGCTACACCGGCACACCCATAACCTGTACGCCGATCAGCTGCGCCGCTGGTTCGCCTGGTGCCGGGCCAACGACCTGGACGCGCTGATCGGCATTCAGCGAGCGCACCTCAAGCTCTACATCCGCCACCTCGGCGAGAGCGGGCTGCAGGTGTCCTCGGTCAACACGATGATGCACGGCGTTCGAGGCTTCTTTCCGGTTCGCCCACATGGACGGCCTGATCACTTGTGATCCGGCCGTCTATGTCCGGCTGCCCAAGATCCACACTGATGAGTCCCGCACCCAGGGGACCGGCTCGAGCTGATCCGGTTCCTTCAGGTCGCCGAAACCCTCACCGTGCACCATGGCGCCCTGGCCTACCTGCTGGGGATCAACGCACTGCGCGCGGCCGAGGCCGCCGCGGTCCGGATCGAGGACTATGCCGACACCCTTCGAGGCCACCGGGTGCTGCACCTGGTCGGCAAGGGCTCCAAGCCGGCCACCATGCCCCTGACGGTCCCAGTCTTCCGCCCCCTCGAGGCCTGCCGCGGTGACCGAACGACCGCACCCCTCGTCCTGCGGCCGGTGTCCGGTAGGCCGATCGACCGCCGCGACGTCTACCGTATGGTGCTGCGGATCGCGCGGGTCGCCGGCATCCCGCGCCACATCAGCCCGCACTCCCTACGCCACGCCGCGATCACCAACGCGCTTGATGCCGCGGTCCCGCTCCGTGACGCCCAGATCCTGGCCCGGCACGCCGACCCGCATTACAGAGCACTACGACCGCGCCCGCAGCATCTCGACCGGCACGGTGTCCACTTCCTCACAGCTTATGTCGCCGGCGTGTAGCGCCCCGCGACCTGCCTCGTGTTGACCGGCAGTGCCCTCGAGGCGGCGACGCGTTGTCGGCGTAGGGTCGCGAGGTGGACGTGAGTACGGGGCACCTTCGGGAAGCCATGGAGAGGCGTTTGTGGCCGCTGGTCGAGACGCTCCTCGGCTCGCACGAGATGGCGGGCGTGGCCGTTGCGGTGGTACGCGAGGATGTGGTCGTCTCGCGTGGGTTCGGCGTCCGTGACGTCGGCAGCGGCGCGTCGGTCACACCGGCGACGATGTTCCACCTGGCGTCGGTGTCCAAGCCGTTCGTCGCCACCGCGATCGTGTCGCCGGCGGCCCCACGCGACGGCGGCGAGCCGGTGCTCGACCTGATGCCCCGATCGTCGAGTGGGTGCCTGAATTCACGCTGGCCGACGGTCGGGCAGCGGAGGTCACGGCCCGGCGTCTGCTGAGCCACTCGAGTGGTCTTCCCGACGTCGCGGACTACGGGTGGCACGACCCTCAACTCGGCGACGACGCCCTGAGCGAGTTCGCACGCAGCCTGTCGGGGTGGCGACTAACGGTGGAGCCCGGCTCGCGTTCGGCTACTCCAACGCCGGTTCGAGCTTCTCGGACTGCTGCTGTCCCGGGCCACCGGCACGACGTTCGAGGCCGCCGTCAAGAATCAGGTGCTGGCCCCACTCGGCATGCGGAACAGCACATTCCTGCGCCGCGAGGTGCCCGGCCATCTGGCTGCCTCACCGCACGTGGAGATGCCGCTGGCGGTCCCCGACCACGCCTACCCCTACACCAGGCGCCATGCCCCCAGTTCGACCCTGCACTCCAATCTAGCCGAGATGTCTCGGTGGATGGTGGCCCACTTCGAGCCGGCGAAAGTGGACGCGGAGAACTCCCCGAACCCGTGGATACGGTTGAACCCCGGGCTGCTCAACATGATGTGGCAGCCGGTGGTGCCGGTGGGTAACCCCCCGTTTGAGGAAGCGGCAGCGCTCGGCTGGAGCGTTGGCAGCTACCGGGGGCACCGAACGCTGAGTCACAGCGGTGCGGACCCCGGGTTCGGGTCGAAGATCGTGCTGGTGCCTGAGCAGCGGACCGGGGGTCGTCGTGCTGGCCAACTCAAACACCGCCCCTACCGGACCGCTGGCGCGAGCAGCTCTTGACATCGCCCTCGCCGACGGCACCATCCCGGGGATCTCCGGTGCAAGCCCGGAAGAGTCGAGCGAGGGGGTTGCGGACTAGGCGGCTTGCTGCCCCCTGTCGTCGGCCCCGTCGACAAGACGCTGACAACGGCGGGCCCGGACGCCGCAGAAGCGGCGTTCCACCGATTGGCAGCCACCGAGCCACCCGAATTCGACCTCGACCAGACGGGTTCATCGACGCCGTGTGGGGAGCGATCGAGCTGCACCGCACGACCCTGGTCTGGCCCCTTCTCCAGGTGTGGACCGCGTTGCGCCCAGACTCATCAGCTGCCTGGACGATGACCGGCTGGGCCCAGCAGGTCGACGGGCATCTCGACGAGGCGAGGGGACTCCTGCAACGCGCCCTCGACCTCGACCGCGACAACGCCGACGCCGCACTGCTCCTGAACAACACCCCGTCGGCATAACCAGTGACATGCATTCTCGCTCGCCCCGGGGTCGCCCAGGCAGAGCGAATAGGAAACATCAACCGTGGCTCGACCGGCGACGCGCCGGTCGGCACAGTCCCCGCCAGAATCCCCTGCCTCGTTTCCTTTAGCGCACCGATGGAAAAGGTCGGGCAAGCCCCACTCCCGCCACCCGTGAGAAGGCGGTACCCGCGATCAGGGCGCACGACCTTCTCCTGGCTGTCGATGAAAGGAGGAACAGATCGGAGATGCGTGTGGTCGTCGTCTCAACCCACTCGCGCCATCCGCAGGGAGCCAATTGCTTCGTCGGTCGGTCGCCAACTGCTGAGCACGAAGGCAAGCAGGGATCCAGCCAGCGTCTCCTTGGCATCCGATGCGTCATTCCACGTCTCCGCGCCGACGAAGCGCGGGAATCACGTAACCTCGGCCGGGTGACTGTGGACCCCTACCGACTGGACCGCTTCGTCAAGGCTCAGGATGGTGTCCACGCTCAGGCGCTGAACGAGTTGCGTGCTGGCCACAAGGTGGGCCATTGGATGTGGTTCGTCTTCCCGCAGGTTGCCGGCCTGGGTTCCTCTCCGAGATCGCAGCGCTACGCGATCGGCTCACTCGAGGAGGCACGCGCATACCTGGATCACCCTGTGCTCGGGTCACGGCTGGTCGAGTGCGCCCGAGCCGTCCTGAGCCACCCCAATCGGACCGCTCGCAAGATCATGGGATCACCAGACGATGCGAAGCTGCGCTCGTCCATGACGCTCTTCGCCCTCGCCGCCGACTCAGAGCCGCTGTTCCAGCAGGTGCTGGACACGTTCTTCGCCGGCGAGCGCGACCAGAGAATGCTGGACTTGCTGAGCGCATGAAGGCGGCCGCTGGTGGACCGGCGTTGTGTGCTCCGCGCCGTTGTCATCGACCGTCCTCTTGGAGCCGACCGACTTTCGGTACGGCCACGCCCTGCACACCGACCAGACAATCGATACCGCGACCTGCGTCATCCCGCCGCGAGCCGACCAGCCCATTCGGCTGCGTCACTGCGCCCAGAAAGCCGCACCCCGTACTAGGACCCTGCCCCGGGAGACGTCACCGGACGCGTGCACCGGGACCCGGCATCTCTCACGCCCTCTGACAAGCATGCTTCTCGCTGAGGGTTCCCTGACAGGAACTGCTGCCCGGCGATGCGCCCATTCCATCCAGAAAGGGCGTGGCCCGGGAGGCGCTGCACATCACCCAGAGCGATGCGCTCCTGGTGGACAGGATGCTGGAGGAGCAGGTCGGCGCTCGATGGACCCCTCATGGTGTCCGCCGCACCGGTCGGGCCGCCGCGCCACCGGAATCATGGCCTTGTCGCACCGGGCGAGGTCAGCAGCGACGATGCCACTACGACCGGCCACGCCCCACTACCCCCAACCGGGGCGCACGCGCCAGGACGCCAGTCGAGCGAGAGTTCCTCGGGTTGGAGCCGGTCGCCGAGCAGTTCCTCACCGGCGCCGCCGCGGCCGGGGCCTACCAAGCTGGGCACCGAGATCGCCGAGGTCCTCACCCTGGGCGCAGCGCACGGCACCGAGCCGCTGCTCGCCGCCCTGGAACGGGCCGTGACGTTTGGTCGCTGGCGTGCCGATGACGTCAGGCCGGTGCATGGCCGCCGGCGGCCATGCACCCCCTCCGACATCGGCTGGTCAGGCGCTGGTGTTGACGTTGCCGTCGGTGCCGACCAGGTCCTTGGACGCCTACCGGATCGACACCGATGCAGAGGGCGGTGAGGTGTCGTGACCGCCGCGACTCCGCCGCCGCTGCCGGCGGACCTGAACGAGGGCCTGAAGCGGTTGAAGATGACCGCGATGCGGCGGCTTGCACCCGAGCTGCTGTTGACCGCGAAGACCCAGCGGTGGAAGCCCGAGGAGTTCCTCCGCACCCTCGTCGAAGCCGAGATCGCCTCCCGTGACGAGTCCAACGTCCGCACCCGGATGAAGCAGGCGGCGTTTCCCGTGGCCAAGCGACTCTAGGAGTTCGATGTCGCGGCGTCCTCGATCCCGGCAGCGACGTTCGCCTACCTCGCGTCCCTGGAGTGGGTCCGCGCTGCCGAGAACGTCTGCCTGATCGGAGCCGCCGGCACCGGCAAGTCCCACACGCTCATCGCGTTGGCGATCGCTGCGGGGCCAAGCCGGTCATCGAGTCCGGTATTTCACCGCCCGCCGAGCTGGCCGAGACCCTCTACCGAGGGCTGGCCGACAACTCCGTCGGGGAGCTCAGAGACACCCTGCTCCACCACGACCTGATCCTGGTCGATGAGCTCGGCTTCGCACCGCTGGACGACACCGGCGCCCAGCTGCTGTTCCGGCTCGTCGCGGACGCCTACGAACGCCGCTCGCTCGGCATCGCGGTCGCACTGGCCGTTCGAGTCCTAGGGCCGGTTCCTGCCCGAGCGCACCACCGCGGTCAGCATGCTCGACCGGCTCCTCCACCACTGTCACACCGTCGTCACCGACGGCGACTCCTACCGAATGAGACATGCCCGAGCCAAGGGAGGAACCCGACTCAAGACCAGCTGAAACTCAGCGAAGGGTGGGGACTTTCACTTGCCAGCAGCGGGGATCGCGACATGGCATTGACTCAGGGCGCTCGTGGTCTTCGCCGTTGCGGCTCCGATCGTCGATGCAGGGGTGCAATACCGCCCGGCGGCCCGCCAGTGACTTTGTTTGGGGCGAGTCGCCGCGCGGCCCGCAAGGCCGTTTGGGCCGTCGATGAATTCATTCCACCGTTGCGGCCTCCGACACCCGGTCGACGGTCGCTGCTCGGCTCATCCATACGCCGAGCCAGACGAACGCCAGCCCGAGAACCACCCCACCGCTGAGGTAGGCGACCCCGATCGGCACGCCAGACATGAAGCCGCCCACGAGGATCGTGATCGAGATGTTTCGCGGGATGACATGCGCCCGAATGCTCGCCACTCCGTACATGATCCAACCGATGCCGAACAGCACGAAGCTGGTCACGCCCCCGATGAGCAGCCTGCCTCCGACGAAGTTGTCGATTGCGTCGGGTTCGACCTCCGCCAAGCGTGGCACCGCAAAGGCCTCGTACCACCAGTCTCCGGTCATGAACATCGTCCCGACCACCGCCGCTCCGAAGGCGAG
>JAJKIB010000451.1 GCA_021154745.1 Mycobacterium sp. | reverse complement strand
TCGAGGTCGAAGCTCGCAATGTGACCCACGACGCGACCGTCGACCTCGACGACCATGTTCGTCGTAGAGCTGTCGCTCCTCAGGCGGTCCCACCGTCGGTCGAAGGTCTCTCGATCATCGGGATTCGGCGAGGTGAACGCGGCCATCCGGATCGCGTCGCGATCCGTCCAGTGCTCGAATAGCACGCCGAGATCACGATCTTCGACGTCACGAAGAACCAGCTGTCCGGAGGTTTCGGGCACGCTGTTAACGCTATCGGGTGGTTGAGCGGGAACGCGCAACCAGCCGGTGGTCTATACCATTGTGTCACTTGACACAATGGTCGCATAGTGAGAGCCTCCCGCGCTTCCAACCGAGGAGGGGTCACATGTACCTGCGAGCGTTCTGTATTGCCGTAATACTTGCGGCTGTTACAGCGACGAGTTCGAGTGCCGCAACGTCGACCAGCCAGCACTTCCGATTTCACGGAAGCGGTGCATATGCCGACTGGTTCCAATCGACCGACACAGGCTTTGGGTTCGCCGAGATTGACGTCACGCAGACACGAAGCGGCAAGGAGTTGTTTGTAAACCAAGACAGGTTCACCGACGGCGTCGGAGACGTGGCTTACACCGTCGACACGACCCACGGGTTCAGCTTTTCGGTCGACAGCAAAGGCTTGACGACTGCCACGCTCAGCGGATCCAACATTCCGGCGCGGCGGTGCCGATACGACGTGGACGGCAATCAACTGGGCTGCAGTCGCGTCAGGATCAACCTATCGGCACACTGGACGGGCGAGGGAGCGATCGGAAAGAGCACCGAAAACGATCACTTCAGCAGTGACGGGTTCAAGGAGACGTTCCACTCCAACGGCATCAGCCGCTTCGCGACAGCGACCGCCACGATCGCTGGCACATCGTTCACCGTCGCCGACCTCGACGAGGGCGAGCTATTCCGTTCCAACACCACGGACATCACGATCTGCCACGGAACCAGCTGCTAGTCCGACCGAACGTGCGCAGGGCTCACCCGTAAGCGGGTTGGGCCCTGCGCTCACGGTCGCGTGTGGGCCGTCCGGAGCCTGTCCTACGCGATCCGCATCCGTGGGCTGGCAACCGATCACGCGAGCGGGGAGGCCGCCGCCGGACTTGCCGCTCAGCCGAGGGCGTCGAATCCAGCCAATTCGCGCGATACTGAGCTTTGGAGGCTATGGATGACGAGCGTGCGGACGATGATCGCGGAGTGCATACGGTGCCAGGAAGCGAAGCGTGGGCCAGCACCGCGAGGCCCACTCGGGCGACCAGGCCGGCCTTTCATCTGCTTCGACTGCCTCAGCTCTGGCGACGCTCCAAAGCCGCCGGATCGGGCGCCCAGCAGTGGCACCTGATGCCGCTCTACACCGGCGAGCGTGACAGCCCGTCGCGTCGACGCCGGCGGCCCCTCCGAATAGCTGCGATGAGCGCGGCGAGTCCGGTTGCCGCATAGACCAGCAAGCCGACCATCAGCGCGAAGGTTCCATACACGATCATCGTGAAGCCCGCGAGGAAGTTGTCGTCCGGAGGCGCGGCCGAGTATTGAATCTGAGCGATCACGTAGCAGATGACAGCGACGCCCATGATCTCGTGGCCGAGGATCCAATATGGCCTGCGCTTGCTGAGCGCCCTGCGAAGGGCGGTAAGGGTGTTGGGCTCGGGTTCCATGGCCAAGATCATGGTCGGACTGGGGCCGCGTGGCGTCCGGCAGAACCCTACGATTGCGGTGGCCACTCGACGCTCGCTCGCACCCGCTCCCGGACCCATGTCCACGGTCAAGTTTGCTCGCGCGTGGACGACGTGGCCGAAGTCTGAACGATACGAACCGAACCGACGCCAAGATCACCCGCTAACGAATCTGCGTATCCCGAGTCTCACCGCCTCGGGACTTGGTTGGCGTCGATGGATGCGCGATCGTCGGCACTCAGACCCGCAGTGGACAAGATTCGCTGGATCATCGCGTTCTTGCCGGCACCGTACGCGTAGATGTCCTCGGCCTCGGCAGCGACGCGCTTCTTGACCTCGCCGTACTCGTCACGAAGTTCCTCGTCTGCCCGCAGAGCATCGCGAACCGCCAGGTGGTTAAGCAAGGCGAGCGAGCCCTCGACGACCACATACGTGCTCGTGCCCGCCAGCCGCTCAGGTTCATCGAACGCCCAGCGTTTTGGAATGCCCAGCTCTCCAAGCGGCGTGAACCCAAGCGAAACCAGGACAGCCGAGGCCGCCTCGACATGGAGTTCGTCGACGACGATGTCACAGTCAATGATCGGCTTCGCTGCCAGCCCCGGAACCGAGGTACTGCCCACATGCTCGATGGCGATCACCGGCACCGCCGCGCCGAAAAGCGCGTTGGCGTACTCCGAGCGAAGTGCGTCAAACCGCTCCGCCCAGACCGGGTCGTAATCGACGACCTCAATCACCTGACGACCCTAGCAGCACCATTCCCCGGGGGATCGGCCCCGTTCGGCCACTCGCCCCCGGAGCGGGAAGATGTCCACCCGAACTCTGTGCTTGCGAAGGAGTAGGATCGACTCGGACGTGAGTCACAGCCTGAAAGGAGGAACGACTCGCGGCCTCTGCCCACGGCGAACAGGGAGGTCATGATGTACGCACGACTCGTCCGGTTTACCGTCGCTGACCGCGACAAAGCGACACCGGAGAACGCTCAGCAGATGATCCGCGAGCGCGTCATCCCCATGCTCAGCCAGTACGACGGCTACGCCGGCTACCTGTCGTTCATGGACAAGGAGCGCAACCGCGCCCGAGCCATCATCCTCTGGGACACCGAGGAGCACGCCGAAGCCGCCGAGCAAACGCTCGGCGAACGTCGGCTGGAGATGGCAGCCGGAGTCGGCCTCACCGTGGAGTCAACGGAGCTCCTTGAAGCGATTGCGGTCGAGCTGACGGCGGCAGCCCACGTCTAAGATAAGCGAACACCGATGCCGCTGATCAGACTCGCGTGGATGTGTTCTGTTGGGCTAGTGCTGGCAGTGATGATCTACACGGTGGCGATCTTCTTCGCGTGCACGATCATCGGCTTACCGGTCGCGCTGGCCCTCTTCGTCGTCGGCACGAAGGTGCTCACGCTCAGGGTGTGACCGGTGGTACGGCTGCTGTTGCGCACGAGTGCAGCGGCGCAAGGAGCGAGGACGGTGACGAGCTGTTCCACCCTGTTCGTGGCGTGCCTCACCCTCCCGCTCGTACGTCTTGGTGGCGCGACGCTTGCCGTCCTCGCGCCAGTAGCCGCGCCAGCCGCGGCCGTGATCGAGTAACGGTGCCGGTCTGCATCAGGCACCAGCCTTGATCGCGTCCCACACTTCGGCTGCGCCAAGGACGAATCCATCCAAGAACGCGTCCTCATCGCCGGGATCCTCATACTCCGTGTTCGGGCCGTAAAGCCACGCCGCCGCAGTCGGCCACTCGTCCTTGTTCTGGAATGGCTTGACGTCCCAGGATGCTCCCGGGTACCAATCCGAACCCTCGACCAACGATGCAATGCGCCGTAACTCCTTCTGATCGGCCATCTGGAGTGCCCATTCGCGTCCCTGCTGGCGTCCGTGATCGATGTCCTCATGAGCGGTCGTGGCCAGTAGCCGCTCTCGTGCCGCAGCCAGCCGTTCATCACCCGACCACGCGCGGAGCAACGTCATCTTTTTGACCTCCTCCTCCAGCGCTCGCTGGCAGATCGGGCTCACCGAGATCCCGGCCGCCTTCACGTCGGTCGCGAGGTCGTCGGGCAAGTACACGGTGATTTTTGGCATTTACTCCTCCTCCGATGGATGGATATGAGGGAGTATACTGCCATTTGTATTCCCATGCGCGGTCGACACGAACGCAGGACGGCGGGATCGATTCGGACGCGGCCGCCGGGCAGGACAATCGCCGGCAGCTCGCCAGCCTTCACCCATCGCTGAACCGTCTTTATGCTGACGAAGGCCTCCTCAGCCAACTCTGCGCACGTCAAGAGGCTCACAGAACACCGCCTCATCATCGAGCGGCGCGGGAGCTGCGTCCAGGTGCGTCCCAGGAGGGACGCCCCCTTGGGACGCACCTTGCGGTACGCGGCGCGAATGTCCTCACCGCCGCCCTTGACGTTGTACTCAACCTGCCGCTGCGACGCGTCCGGATGCCCCGCCAGGTACTCGCGGACACGCCGGCGCCGTTGCTTCGCCGTGTGGCGCGTGTCAGCGGCGGCAGTGGCCTGGGGCAGTGGCCCGCTGCCGCCGCTCCTCAAATGGTCAGGGGTCGCACGCCACGCTCGCTATGTAGCAATCAGTCGCGGTGTTGCTGGTCGTGCCCCCGCGCGTCGTCGAGTGCTTGGCGGATCACGTCCATTAGCTCGTCCGCGTCTAGATCTACCTCTGCGGCCGAGTCGCGGCTATCGAGAAAGCAACTGCTTGAGACGCTTGCGCAGTCGGTGAAGCAGAGCCACGATCATCGGCGCAGTATCCGCCGCCGGGGCGAACTGCGCAACCAGGTCGCCGGAGCGAGACAAGGCGATCTGATCCAGAGAGACTCACGATCTACCTGACCGCTACGCCGAGTTCGAGGCCTACTGCGAACGCCGCGACACCCACATCGCCTGAGCCGGGATCTTTAGCGAGCCGCGCCCCGCCGGCCCCGCGACCTCCACCCGGATGACCTCTAATCCTGCGGCGCTTGAGGCAACCCGCCCGCCCCCGCGCCGCGCGACCATAGCAGCGTGCTTCGCGGCACACCGCGCGTCCTGAAGATCAACTGCTTTCATCAACTCAGACCCCAATCCCACCAGAGAGACACTTCTCCGGTGACAGTCTCTACATAGGCGCCAGGCACCGCGCCGTCTACAGCCGGCGCTGCATTCATACGAACCTCTAACAAACCGTGGGAGTCGCCGCAGCATCGAGCGCCACCGAGCGGCCGGGTGCCTGAGGAAGCTTCGGTGCTTCGGAGGACGCCTGCTGGCCGATCAATTCGCAGGAGCGACCTCATTCGTGAAGAATGAACTGGCGTGCCTGCCCCGTTGAGGACCGCTCGGCGTGACAAGCGGCGCTCGGGATTGGTCGATGACCTCGTCGTCCCAGCGTTGCTCCTCGCTGGGCGAGGGTGGGAAGCGGCACAGCCAGCGTTGCGGTCGCCGAGAGCCCGCGCAGTTGTCGCCCTGCCACTGGTTGCGATCGCGCTCAGAGTCGGCGGCCCAGCGGATGGGCGAGAGTCAGACGACGCTCGCCCGAACAGATGGCCCTATGCCCACATGATCGAGAAGGCAGCGGCGCACAACAGGTTAGCGCCCGCACTGGTGGCGTCCGTGATTGTGGAAGAGTCCGCGTTCAACCCGCGAGCTCACAACACGACCAGCGGCGCCGCCGGGCTCATGCAGTTGGCACCCGGCACAGCCCGAGCGCTTGGCGTCAATGATCCGGTTAACCCACGACAGTCAGTGCGTGGCGGATGCCGATATCTGCGAGAGTTGCTCGACCGATTCCATGACCGGCTTTCCCTCGCGCTCGCCGCATACAACGCTGGCCCGACGATCGTGGAGCGGACGGGAACTGTCCCGCACCTCGCCGAGACGCGCCGCTATGTCAGTGATG
>JAJKIB010000450.1 GCA_021154745.1 Mycobacterium sp. | reverse complement strand
TCACCTGATAACTCGGCGTCCAGTGGGTCTGGCCGGCTTCGGCCATCCGCTCGATGTGGCCAGCAACCTCGCCCAGCGATTCACCGAACACGTCGTCGTCGGTCCAGTCGGCAGGATGGATCGTGACCGGCATGTCGCCTCCCTCAGATACCCAACGCGGCGCGGGCGTCCGCTGAACCGGATCCGGTTCAGCGTAGTGCCGGAGCAGACATCCTTCGTCGCCGTCGCCTTGCTACTCTGCGGCGGGCACGGTGAACGTTGCGTCGGTCAAGATGGCGCCGAGGTGCCGGCCCGGTCGCAACCAGGAACCCAGCTGCCCGGACGATGCCACCTCCACCCTTACCAGCGCCGGACGCGCCTTCGCCCGGCCGGTGAGCACTGCGGCGCGAAAGACGCCGTCCGACCACCGCTGCACCAGTTTCCCGGTCATCTGGACCGGCAACCGCGGTCCGAGCTGATGCGCGGTGACGCGAAGCGTCCATCCGTCGCCGATCGCCGTCACGGTCGCGCCGGCACCGGGCTGGCCGGAAAACTCGGCAAGCACCTTGGGCAAGGACCAGTTCTGCCGGCCACCGACCACGCTGTCCGGGGAGTCGACGGCCATGAAGGGAATCGACACCGAAACCCGGCGCCCCGTGCGCAGTCCGACACCGCCGAAGACCTCGTGGTACGGCCCGACCGGTGTACGTCGGTAGGAGATCATTCCGCCGACCACGATCATCGCGACTCCGCCAGGAAGCAATGTGCCGACCGTGTCGCGAACACCTCGACCGCGGCCCAACCAGAGGATGGCGCAGCTGTCGCATTCCCACGGCGCCGGCGGCGCCTGGGCCGGCAGCGAGCCGGCGGTCTGTGCGTCGAGCGTCGACTCACGCACGCCCGGAACCTCCGCCAGACCGGTCATTCTGGGTCCTTTGTCCGACATGTAAGTGCCTCCATCTGCAACTTCCGGTCGAACATGCCGCGCGGGGGGTTGATCGTTGCGGCCTAAGCCCCTTGAATGGCCCGGAGTCCGACGGCCGCTTGCGCACGGGCCGGCGGACAACCTACCGAACCGTACGGGGGTATCGATGATGGGTAAGAAGTCGTTCGCGCTCGGCGTCGCGGCGGTGACTGCCGCGACCTTGGCTGCAACAGCGGTTGTTGGCGCCGGCGCGGCCGGTGCCACCGCACCTGCTGGGGTCCCGGTCATCACCGCGCATGTGGGCGGCGGCAAGATCGCGCTCAGCAGCGGCAACACTTTGCATGCCGGCCGAATCATGTTCCGGGTCATCACCGGCAAGGGTGACCACACCCTGCAGGTCTTGCGGCTGCATCATGGCTACACGTTGCAGGAGGCGGGCGCCGACTTCGGCAAGGCCTTCAGCGGGAACGTCGCCGCCGTGCGGCGGCTCGACGACAACATCACATTCCGCGGTGGCGCGGAGAGCCGGCCGAACCGGCCGGGCGCGTTCGCAGTCACCCTGCGGCGCGGCCACTTCGTGTTCCTCGACCAGACCAGCAACGCGGTGACGATGGTCAACGTCGTCGGCAGTACGCCGAACCGACGGGGGATCGTCCACCAGAGCATGATCACCGCTTTCAGCTACGGGTTCGAAAGCGTCCCCGAAACCATTCCGGCTAACGGCACGACGTATTTCTTCAACCGGAGCGATCAGCCGCACTTCCTGGTGATGCAGCACGTCAAGGATGGTGTCACTCGCAAGATGGTCGACCGTGCTTTCAGCCCGTCGGCGCACGGGAACGCGCCGTGGGTTCTGCGCGGCAGCACCGACTCAGGCGTGATCTCGCCCAACTTCGGGCAGATGCTGCACTACGACCTACCCGCCGGCAAGTACCTCATCGCGTGCTTCTGGCCAGACGACGACACAGGCATGCCGCACGCGTTCATGGGCATGTGGAAGCTGATTCACCTGCGTTAGTCGACCAGCTGGGCTACGCCGGGACGACCGGCAGCCGGAGCGCACCGGGCGCCGCATGCGGCACCATGGGGCGCTTCGGCTGCACCGGCGCAATCGGCTTGTATGCAGATCCACTCGGCGGCCGGGGGTCGGGCTCGCCGCGGTTGGGCCAGAACGCCATCGCCCGCTCTGCCTGCGCGGTGATCGTCAAGGACGGGTTCACCCCGAGGTTGGCGGAAACGGCCGAGCCGTCCGCGACGTGCAACCCGGGGTGGCCGAACAGCCGTTGGTACGGGTCGATCACACCTTCCTCGGGGCTGAGCCCGATGACGCAGCCACCGATGTAGTGGGCGGTCGACGGGATGTTGAACGCGTCCGCGTACATGCCGAGCGCATCACCGTCGATCTTGTTCGCGTACCGCCGGGCAACGTCGTGGGCCAACGGGATCCAGTCCGGGCTCGGCGACCCCTCACCCTGCCGGGTCCTCAGCCGGTAGCCGAAGGGCCCACGCCGGCCGAACGAGGTGAGCGAATTGTCGACCGCCTGCATCACCAAAAGGATCACCGAGCGCTCAGACGCACGGTGCGCCCACATGCTGCGCAGGAAGTGCATCGGGTGCAGCAGGCAGATGAGCAGGAAGCGCAGGAAGCGCAGCCGCCCGCCGTCCACGAGCGGAGCGGCGAGCGGGAACAGCGCGTTCTGCCCCTTGCCGTAGCGGCACACCTCGATGTGCGTGTCCGGATCGGGATGGATGGACGAGGTGATGGCGACGCCCTCGGCGAAGTCCGTCCGGGAACGGCTGGCCACCGTGAGGATCGCCTCCGAATTCGTCCGGCTGAGCTCGCCGAGCCGATCGGAGATGTTCGGCAGCGAGCCGGTGTCCTTGAGCTTGTGCAGCAGCTTCTGAGTGCCGAGCGCCGCTGCGGAGAAGACGACCTGCTCGGCGGTGAACATCCTCGGCGCGGTCCGCAGCCAGCGGCCGGACCTGACCGTGGAGACGGCGTAACCACCGAGTGCCATTGGCCGCACATCGGTAACTGTCGTCAGCGCGTGGACGACTGCGCCGCCCTGCTCGGCGAGGTACAGGTAGTTCGCGGTTGTCGAGTTCTTCGCATTGTGCGGGCAGCCCACGAAGCAGCCGGCGCAGTGTATGCAGCCGCTGCGCCGCGGCCCCACGCCGCCGAAGTATGGATCGTCGACCTCGACACCCGGTTCGCCGAAGAAGACCCCTACATTCGTGGGGTGAAAGGTGTCCGCGACGCCGAGATCCGCGGCGACCTCGCGCAGCACCTCGTCGGCGGGCGTGGTCCGCGGATTCTCCGCAACCCCGAGCATCCGCTTCGCCTGGTCGTAGTAGGGGGCGAGCTCGGTGCGCCAGTCGGTGATGTGCGACCAGTGGGCATCGTTCCAGAAGTTGTCCAACGGCTCGTAGAGGGTGTTGCCGTAGATGAGCGAGCCGCCGCCGACACCCGCCGCGCTGAACAACGTGCACTTGCCGAGCAGGCTGATGCGTTGCGTGCCGGTGAGCCCCAGACGCGGCGCCCAGATGGAGTCGCGCAGTCGCCAATTGGTCTTCGGGAAGTCCTCGGACCGCCAGCGGCGACCGGCCTCCAGAACCCCGACGCGGTAGCCCTTCTCGGTGAGCCGCAGGGCGCTGACGCTGCCGCCGAACCCTGAGCCGATGACAATCACGTCGTAGTCGAACCCCGTCACGTGCAGAGCCTAATCCTTTGCCCGCGGCGTACCGGCGCATTTCGTCACCGGGACCTAGGGCCGGGACGACTGGTCCCTTGACATGCGCAAAACGGTGACAGAAGGTGTCTGCATCCTGTTGCACTCATGGGAATCTCAGCCTGCCGTTCAAACCCCGGGCTAGCGGCTGTGTCCAAGAAAGGGAACCCGTTGATCCATCGAACCCTGTCAGTTCGCGCTGCCCGAATAGGGGTAGCCGCGGCTGCAGCGCTCGGCCTCGCGGTCGTCGCAATACAGCCGGCCGGTGCCGCGCCGGCACGCGCCGGCGGGCAGGCCTATTCGGCTGGCCGGTACATCGTCAGCTTCACCGACGAACCGGTCGCCAGCTACACGGGATACGCCAAGGGCTTCCAGGCAACGCAGCCGGCCCGCGGCCACAAGCTCAACGCCAACTCGGCAGCGGCCGAGGCGTGGAGCACCCACCTGACCGCCCGCCATGACGCGGCTCTCGCCCGCGTCGGCGCCGCCAAGATCTACGACTACACGGTCACCAACAACGCCGTTGCTGCCAGGTTGACCGGTCGCCAGGCGACGGTGCTGTCGAAGATGCCCGGCGTCCTCGCGCTTACCGAGGACAGGCTCGCGCACCCGGACACGACGTTCTCGCCGCACTTCCTGGGCCTGGATGCCAATGGTGGCATCTGGGACCAGCTGGGCGGTCCGGCGAACGCCGGCAAGGGTCTGGTCGTCGGCGTCATCGACACGGGCATCTGGCCGGAGAACCCCTACTTCGCAGGCCACACCCGCGTGCCAGTGCCCCGCACGTGGCACGGTACGTGCGTCCCCGGCGAACAGTGGCCGACCAACACCTGCAACGACAAGCTGGTCGGGGCCCGGTACTACTACGCGGGCTTCGGCAAGAAGAACATCCTCAAGGCCGACTACCTGTCGGCGCGAGACGGCGCGGGCCACGGCTCACACACATCGTCGACGGCCGCAGGTAACTACCACGTGCACGTGGTCATCGACGGTACGGATCTGGGCTACGGCTCCGGCATGGCCCCGGCTGCGAAGCTCGCCATGTACAAGGTCTGCTGGGACGGCAGGAGCGTTCCGGACGGGTGTTTCACCTCCGACAGCGTGGCGGCGATCAACGACGCCGTGGCTGACGGCGTCGACGTGCTGAACTACTCGATCGGCGGCACCAGCGAGTCTGGTGTGCTGGACCCGGTGGCCCAGGCCTTCCGTGCTGCCTCCAACGCCGGTGTTTTCGTGGCGAACTCGGCCGGCAACAGCGGCCCGGGCGCCAGCACTCTGGACCACCCGGCGCCCTGGGTGACCACGGTCGCCGCGGCGACCTTCCGCCGTGCGTTCCAGGCGGTGGAACTCGGGAACGGTGTCCGCTACGTCGGTGCCTCGACGACGCCGTCCCTACCGGACTTCCACCCGATCGTCACGTCCGCCAGCGTGAAGCTGGCGAGCGCGTCCATCGTTGATGCGAACAGGTGCATCGAGGGCACCCTCGACCCGGCGAAGGCCGTTGGCAGGATCGTGGTCTGCGACCGTGGCGTGAACGATCGGATAGCGAAGGGCTTCGAGGTCGCACGGGCGGGTGGCGTCGGCATCGTGCTGGCGAACGTCTCGCCGAACTCGATCAACGGCGACTTTCACCCGGTTCCGGCGGTGCACGTGGTGCAGGCCGACGGTGACGCCATCAAGGCCTACATCGCGAGCCAGGGTGCCTCCGCAACCGCGAAGATCGTGCCGCTGACCGCGGCCGAGCTGGCTGCGGCGCCGCAGGTGCCGGAGATCACCGACTTCTCCTCGCGCGGCCCGTCCACGACGACCGGCGGCGACATCCTGAAGCCGGACATCGCCGCGCCGGGCAACGACGTGGTCGCTGCCGTCGCTCCGCCGTTCAACCATGGCCGCAGCTTCGACTTCCTGTCGGGGACCTCGATGGCCTCGCCGCACATCGCGGGCATCGGCGCGCTGGTCATGGCGCTGCACCCGACCTGGACGCCGTCGATGATCAAGTCGGCGATCATGACGAGTGCGACTGACACGGTCTCCAGCGCGGACGACCCGTTCGCGCAGGGCGCCGGCTTCGTGAACCCGAACGGTGCGGGCGCCCCGGGTCTCGTGTACCCGACGACGGCAACGGAGTACCGCCGGTACATGGTGGGCCTAGGCGTCCACTTCGCACCGCCGAACGACACGCTGACGCCCATTTCCGGCACTGAGATCAACCAGGCCTCGATTGCGGCCGGCGCGGTGCCGGGTGTCACCACGGTGACCCGGACGGTGCAGAACGTCGGCAGTAGCTCGGCGTCGTACCAGGTGAGCTACAACCAGCCCGGCTTCGACGTGCACGTCACTCCCAGCTCGTTCACGTTGGCGCCGGGTGCCTCGCAGACGTTCACGGTGCAGTACAGCCGGACCGATGCGGAGTTCGACACCTGGTCGAAGGGCTCGCTGACGTGGACGGGCGCTGGGCACCAGGTGCGCATCCCGGTCGCGCTGCGGGCGGTAGGCGTTGCCGCTCCGCAGGAGGTGCACGCCGACGCCAGCGCCACCGGGTCGCAGGACTTCACCGTGACCCCGGGCTTCACCGGCCCGCTGGCGAACACCGTCTCCGGCCTGGTGGGTGTGACCCCGCAAGCCGACTCGGTGGCCACGTCCGCCTTCGATATCGAGAACCCGGCGGCCGATGCAGGCACGAAGGTCTATCACGTAGTCGTAGGCGCCGGGACGCGAGCCGCGAGGTTCTCCCTCGACGCCGACGACGATACGGCGGACCTCGACTTGTACGCCTACCTCGGTGGGGACCTGGTCGATCTCTCGGCCTCTGGTAACGCGGACGAGCAGATAACCCTGCTCAAGCCGGCCGAGGGCACGTACGACGTGTACGTGAACGGGTTCAGCACGCCGGGCGGCTCGACGAGCTACCACCTGGCGAACTTCGTGGTGCCGAGTTCGGCCGCGGGTAACGCCACCGCGACGCCGAACCCGGCGTCGGTCACCCAGGGTGTGCCGACGACGTTGACGGCCAACTGGTCGGGTCTCGACACGACCAAGCGGTACTTCGGGGTCATCGACTACACAGGTACCACCAGCTTCACGCTGTTGTCGGTGGGCTGACCGCAAGGAACGAACGGCGGGCCGGGGGCGCAAATCCCCGGCCCGCCGTCGTGTGCGATGGCGAATCGCCATGGGCATTACTTGATGCGGTTACAGGACGACCAGGCCCATCGGCGCCCCGCCGGCCGGCAGCGCCGTCGGCGAACTGTCGAGCTCCTCGAGGTTCCCGCCGTTCACCGCGAAGGTGCTGACGAGGTGGCTGCGGCCACCGGTCACGGATAGCGTGGTGCCGTCTGGCGACAGCCGCGCGTCGACGGCGCCGAGGCCGTTGTTGAACTCGGTGGTGCCCAGAAGCGTGAGCGAACCGTCATCGTTGATCGCGTAGCGGGATATGTTCGCCGAGCCGGTGTTGACTGCGAACAGGTATTTGCCATCGTGGGTGATTTCGACCCAGCAGGGAGCGGTCTGGTTGTCAGGGTAGGGAGACGATCCGATCGAGGTCAGGACGCCGTCCGGGCTGTCCTGGAACGCTGAGACGGTCCCGTTGCCGGCACCCGCGTGAGCGTTGGTGACGTATAGCTGCGACGGGTCAGTCGGCCGGAACTCCGACCCTATGGGCCCCAGCGAGTGCGCGGGGAACGGCGACCCGACGGCCGGTGTCAGACGGCCGTCGTCGGCGACGGTGAAGCTGTCGATGAGAGACGTGTTGTCCCGCGTGCCCACCAGCCGGTCGCCGGTGCTGTTGAACAACACATCGCCGACCCCTGAGCCGTCCGGAACGGCGATGGTGGAGTGGGCGAGTGGGATCAGCTTGCCGACCGGGTTCAGCCGGAACCCGGTGTAGTTGCTTGCGCCGTCGCCCACGTTGGCGACATAGACCAGACCGCTGCGCGAGACGGTGATGCTCACCGGCTCTACGCCGCCGGAGGGAACCGGCCGGCCCACCGGAGTCGGAATGCCGTCACCGTCGAGACGGAGGACCGAGATATCGTTACTTCCGGCGTCCACGGCGAGCAGGTACCGCCCGTTCGGCGTGGCTTGGATCGCACCCTGCGATCCAAGCCCTCCGCTCAGGCCCGCGCCGCCGATGTCGAAGGGCGAACCGGCCGCGGCAGTGAGCGATCCATCGGCATGGCGATCGAGGACGTCGACAGTGTTCTCCGTTGCCGTGTTGCCGTTGACATAGACGTGACCTACGACGGGTGAAACTTCGTCGGCGTTCGCGCTGGTCGCTGCGCCGATGGTGAGCGCGGCGAGCAGGCTGCCTCCGGCGGCGATGCTGGTGACTCTGCGCATTTACTACTCCCTGGCTTTGGCGGGTCCTGGCGGACCCTGACATCCGCTGACCCAAGCGCCAGTTTGCAGGCAATCCATGTCGCAAACGGTGACCCGTCAGCGATCCGTAAGACCTGTTACGGACGGCGAACACCGCTCCCCTGCAACGCACCCGTCAACTCTTCGGTGCGCGCCTTGCTGGGTGAAGCAGTGTGATTGCACTGGCGGTTCGGTTCCATCGCCGAGCACGATGTCTCGGTGAAGCTCAAGCTCGATCTACACGACATTTACAACCGCGGAGACGAGATCGAGCGTGCGCTTCGTTCGATCATCGACGAAGCGATCGCGAAGAAGGCTCCACTCGTCGAGATCATTCCTGGGAAGGGCTCCGGACAGCTCAAGAAGCGGGTGCTGCGGTTTCTCGACCGCAAGGAGATCAAGGCTGTCTATCACCGCGTTGAGAAGGACTCCGACAACTTCGGCCGAGTCTTCGTCCACTTCCGCTGGAAATAGCCGTCACTGCACCGCGCCAGGTCGGCACGGTCAGCGGAGCCCCTGTCGAGCGGCTGATCCGAGGACCAGAGCGAGTAGTCGGCGGCCCTCGTCGCGGAATCCGCGAGCGGCGTAGTAGGCGAACAACTGACTGACATCTCGGCCGTTCGGAGCCACCACGACCTCGAGCACGGACGCATGCACCGTCTTCGCCCAACCGATGGCGTCGTTCACGAGACCGGCCCCGATGCCCCGATGCCGCTGTGCCGGCATCACATAGAGGTCTTGCAGTTCGGCGACGATGCCGGATTCCAAAATCACCCGACTCGTCGTCAGCGCGAAGCCGATGGCAGAGTCGTCACCGACGGCCAGACAGATGCGAGCACTTGCCTCATCGGCGAGCAGCGCGCGGAAGTTGCTGCGCAATTCCGCATCGGTGGTCGCGAAGCCGTCTTCGTCGTAGAAGTCTCGCGCCAATCGCAGCAGCTCCGGTAGGTCGTCAATGCCCGCCGTCCGAAGGAGTGGATCCGGGCCGCGATCCGAAGGAGCAGCCACGTCACCGATCATGCCGCAGGCCCGACCCGGGCGCGCTGGCTCAGGAGTCGTCCGGAGCTGAGCGCTCAGTTCAGCGCGGTGGGGTGAGCCGCGCGAGCAGTGCGGCTCCGTCCGGTGTGCCGAGTCCGGTGCAGGCGTCCCATCCGGCGGCGGCGGCGTAGCTGCCGTTGGCGCCGACCGTGATGTCGTGGAATCCGAGAGGGGAACGCCCCGGTGCGGCGCCGGCGTACAGCCTGGGCTGCATCAGCCCCAGCCTGGCGTTGAGCGCCTGACTGAAACGGCACACGAGCGCCGCCCATAGGGGCGAGACGGCGCTCGTGCCGCCGAAGACGGCGGGCGATCCGTCGACATAGACCTGGTAACCGGTCTGCGGGTCGGCGTTGCCGGCGACGTCGGGCACGCCCCGTCCGACGCGGCCGGTCGTGGCGTTCGCGGGGACGCCCGCGTTCTGCTGCCAGCTCGGCAGCGGGAAAGCGTCGCTGACCCCGCCGCCGGTTGCGCCGCCCGCGCTGCCGTCGTTCCAGACCGTCTCGCTGCTGATTGCGCCCGTCGCAGGATCGGTCCTGAGCGTGGTGCCGCCACAGCCGAGCACGTGCGGGCTGGCGGCGGGAAAGTCGACGTGGACCGCGCCGTCGGTCGCGGCGTCGCTGCTGCCGCTGTCACCGGCCGCGGCGGTCACCGTGATGCCCAGTGCGGCGGCGTCGGCGAAGGCCTGATCCATCGCGGTGCGCGACTGCGTCGTCCACTCGTCCTCGTTCTGTCCCCAACTGATGCTGATCGCGGTCGGTGTCGGCGTCGCATGGGTCGCGACGGCGATCGCGTCGAGAAATCCGGCGTCCGTGTTTGGCGCGAAATAGACGATGACCGACGCGCGAGGCGCGATCGCACCGGCCACCTCGATATCCAGCAACACCTCGCCGTCGGCGCCGGTCGGGTCGGAACCGGGCTGGTTCACCGACCCGTCCACCCCAACGGCGATCACCTTCGGCGTGGACAGCCCAAGTCCGGCGAAGTACGTGTCCAGATCCGTCGCGGCGAACCCGCCGCCCAGCTCGATGATCGCCAACGTCTGACCGGCGCCGTCGGTACCGGTCGGCATCCGGTAGGCCCCCGCGACCTGCAACGGGGTGTAGCTGATCGCTGCCGCGGCTGCCCTCGCCACCCGCAGAAAGCTTCGCGCCTGGGGCCGATCGTCGAGACCGAGCACCGCGAGCACCAGCCCATCCAGCGCCGCAGGCAGCGCCAAGGCCCCTACGCGATGGCGATGCTCGATGGCGCCACCACCTGGCGGTTCGCTGCGTACCCGGGTCAGGGTCGTGCCGAACAACGCGGCCAAGCCTGCCGCCGGGCCCCGCGCCCGAACCCGCCGCCCGGCGAGGTCCACCTCGACCACCTGCGCGCCGGCATCCGTTACGACGCGGCGCACGACCTCGACATCGGCCGGGTCGGCGCCGTACATGTCAGCGAAGGACTCAGGCGCGACCGACCCAGCCTGCACCGTCGCCTCGGGGAGTTCCGTCCGTCGACGCAGCACCACGGTCACCGTGACCTGCTCCTCCGGCGGCACCGGTCCGACGCCTCGCACGCCTGAGGCCGCGGCTCGCTCACTGCCCGGCAGTTCTACGTACTGCTGGTCCACGCTTCCACTGTGCCGTCCGACGCCGGCAACCGGAACCCGGCTGTGCGAGCAGGTGCCCGATGGCGACGTGATCACGTCGTGGCCGCTGCGCGCGCCGGAGCGGTCACCCAGCAGCCATGTCACCGCACCCCGGACCGCGGGCAGGTCCTCGGGGTCGACGAGCACGCCTGGTTCGCGCTCGTGAACAATGGCCGCGCAAGGGGATCAAGGAGACGTAATGGCCGTTGTGGTGATGCACGC
>JAJKIB010000449.1 GCA_021154745.1 Mycobacterium sp. | reverse complement strand
CGACTGCCCTTCTGTTGAGCCCGTACGACTCAAGGAGCAGTGCCATGACTGAGACTTTGAATCTTCCTGTTCTCCCCTTGGCCGATGATGTCGTGCTGCCGGGAATGGTGGCGCCGATCGCCTTGGACGCCGGGGCGCAGGCGGCAGTGGACGCCGCCCGGTCCGCAGCTGACGGTGAGCTGGTTCTCGTTCCCAGAGTCAACGGCGCGTACAACGCCGAGGGCGTCGTGGCCACGATCGAGCAGGTCGGCAGACTGCCGAATGGGGAGCCCGCGGCAGCACTGCGCGGTCTTCGTCGCGCGCGCATCGGCGCTGGTGTCGCCGGAGCTGGCGCGGCGCTGTGGGTACAGATCACTTTGGTCGACGAGACGCCGTTGACCGATCACACCCGCGAGCTGGCCTCGTCGTACAAGGCAGTTGCCGTGTCGATCCTGCAACACCGCGGCGCGTGGCAGTTCGTCGACAACGTCCAAAAGATCAGCGACCCGTCGACACTTGCTGACACCGCGGGGTATGCATCATACCTGGACGTCGACAAGAAGCTGTGGCTGCTTGCGACAGCGAACGTCGATGAGCGTCTGGGGAAGCTGGTCGAGTGGGGCCGCGCCCACCTCGCAGAGCTTGAGGTGTCCGAACAGATCAACGACGACGTGCGTGAAGGCATAGATAAGAGCCAACGCGAGTTCCTGTTGCGCCAACAGCTGGCTGCGATTCGCAAGGAGCTCGGCGAAGGCGAGCCGGAAGGTAGCGAGGACTACCGGTCGCGTGTCGAGAACGCCGACCTGCCAGAGAAGGTTCGAGAGGCCGCTCTGCGCGAGGTCAACAAGTTGGAGCGCAGTAGCGACCAGAACCCGGAGGCTGGCTGGATCCGCACCTGGCTCGACACGGTTCTGGATCTGCCGTGGAACGTTCGCACGACGGACAAGACCAACATTGCGGCCGCTCGCGAAGTGCTGGACGCCGACCACGAAGGTCTCGACGACGTGAAGGATCGGATCGTCGAATACCTTGCCGTCCGCGCGCGCCGCGCCGACCGCGGTTTCGAGGTCGTCGGAGGCCGCGGCAGTGGAGCGGTGCTGGCGCTCGTCGGTCCGCCGGGCGTCGGGAAGACCTCGTTGGGCGAATCGGTGGCGCGCGCATTGGACCGGAACTTCGTGCGGCTCGCGCTGGGTGGCGTTCATGACGAGGCGGAGATTCGCGGGCACCGGCGCACGTATGTCGGTGCGCTGCCCGGCAGGCTGGTTCGCGCCATCCGTGAGGCTGGCTCCATGAACCCGGTGGTATTGCTCGATGAGGTCGACAAGATCGGCGCCGACTTCCGCGGCGACCCGGCGAGCGCGTTGCTCGAGGTTCTCGACCCTGCGCAGAACCACACTTTCCGCGACCACTACCTCGAGCTCGAACTCGACCTTTCCGACGTGCTGTTCCTCGCCACCGCGAACGTCGCCGACACGATCCCGGCTGCGCTGCTCGACCGCATGGAAGTCGTGCGGCTCGACGGCTACACAGAGGACGAGAAAGTTGCCATCGCCCGCAACCACCTGTTGCCACGCCAGCTGCAGCATGCCGCGCTGGAGGAGACTGACGTTGTCATCGATGACGACGCGCTGCGACTCATTGCGGGCGAGTACACCCGAGAAGCCGGCGTCCGACAGATGGAGCGTTCCCTCGCGCGGGTGCTGCGGAAAGTGGCTACTGCCTTGACCGAATCGCCAGAGAGCGCGCCGGTGCAGGTAACTCCAACATCACTCGTCGACTACCTCGGGCGTCCGATGTTCACACCGGAGAGCGCGGATCGCACGGCAGTGCCGGGTGTCGCGACCGGGCTCGCGGTGACCGGAGCCGGTGGCGACGTGCTCTTCGTCGAGGCAAATGCGATGCCTGGTGACGCCGAACTAACCCTGACCGGGCAGCTCGGCGATGTCATGAAAGAGTCCGCGCAGATCGCACTCTCCTACCTGCGAGCGCACGGCCGCGACCTAGGTATCGACCCTTCGGAGTTCAACCGCGCCTTGCACCTCCATGTGCCAGCAGGCGCTGTTCCAAAGGATGGTCCCTCTGCCGGTGTCACGATGGTGACCGCGCTCGCGTCACTCGCGACCGGACGGCCGGTGCGCTCCGACGTCGGCATGACCGGCGAGGTCACGCTCAACGGCCGGGTGTTGCCGATCGGCGGCGTGAAGCAAAAGCTGCTCGCCGCCCATCGAGCTGGCCTTACCAGCGTGTTCCTGCCGAAACGCAATGAACCCGACCTCGACGGCGTACCTGAGGCGGTCCGCGAGCACCTCGACGTGCGACTGGTCAGCGACGTCGCCGACCTCGTCCGCGAGGCGCTCGAACCCGCCAGGCAGGCGTCGTTGGTCGCATAGGTACCGAGCACTACCCAATGCGTGCCGAGTGAGGAAGGCTGTGGCCATGGCGACAGACGAGGACATCTACTCCCATATCAAGTCACTAGTAGACGAGGAACGCTCGCTTAGCGACAGTTCCCACGCGGCCGAGCGTCGGCAGCAGCTCGAAGAACAACTCGACCAGTACTGGGACCTCCTGCGACAGCGGCAAGCGCGACGCGAGTTCGGCGAAGACGCTGCCGCGGCAAAGGCCCGCCCGGTGGACGAGGTCGAGAACTATCTGCAGTAGGCGTCAGTAGGTATGCAGTCTGTTCGTGTCGTGTTCGCGGTGGTTGGCGCTCTGTTGGCGGTACTGACCGCGGCGAGTCTGGTGCGGACGATGGTTGTTCCCCGGTCGCGGCCTGGCGGGCTAGCGCGAGTCGTCGACCGATCAGTCGATGGCGTGTTTCGGATGCTGCTCTTCCGTCGCAATGACTACAAAACCAGGGACCGGGTTCTAGCAGCGCAGGCTCCGGTGTTCCTGATCGCCTTGCTCGCAACCTGGCTCTGTGCGTTCCTGATCGCTTACGCGCTGCTGTTGTGGCCGTGGACGAACAGCTTGAGCGGCGGATTCCGTCAGAGCATGAGCTCGTTGTTCACGCTGGGATTCGACTCGAGCCGCAGTCCCGCCCCTACAGCGCTCGACGGTATCGCGGCGGCAACGGGAATCACGGTCGTAGCGGTAATGATCGGCTTCTGCTTCTTACCAACTTTGTACGGCGCGTTCAACCGGCGCGAAACGGAGGTGTTGTTGCTGGAGGCCCGGGCAGGCTCACCGCCATGGGGGCCAGAGTTGTTGGCGCGCACTCGATACGGCATCAGCATCCGCACCGACGACCTGCCAGCGTTCTATGCCGGATGGGAACGGTGGGCCGCCGATGTCGCAGAGAGTCACTCCAACTATCAGGTGCTAGTACGTTTTCGGTCCCCCCAGCCGCTCACCTCATGGCTCATCGCGCTGCTCGCGGTACTCGACTCAGCCGCGCTATACCTCGCGCTGGCGCCGAGTAAAGAGCGCTATGAGGTGCGAATGTGCCTTCGCATGGGATTTACCGCCTTACGGCACATCGGCCACGCCGTTGGGGTCGTCGTCGACTGGGACCCCGATCCGGACCGACCGATTCAGTTGTCGTATTCGGAGTACGCGGCGGGCGTCCAACGGCTGATCGACGTTGGTTTCCCGATCGAGCGATCAGCGGAGGAAGCGTGGCCACACTTCCGCGGCTGGCGGGTGAACTACGAGGCCACCGCCTACGCACTAGCGCGCCACATCGACGCAGTTCCGGCACTGTGGTCAGGCAGTCGCCGATGGCCGGCAGAGCCGATGCCGCCACTGCGCCCCCCCGCCCGCAAAGCAAGCGATGCAAGCTGACACGCTCACCGTCGGAAACGTCGAGATCACAGCGATCCTTGACGTCGACACGTCGATGCCGCTGGCTGAATTGTTCGATGGCAGCGGAGACCCACCGCCGGGCGGATCGGAATCCCTTGCCGCGAGGTATCCAGACGAGTTCACCGCCGACTCGTGGCGTTTCCGCGACCACTGCTTTCTGGTGCGAACATCGACGCGCCTCACGCTGATCGACACCGGCGCCGGCCCATCTGACTCGGCATTCGGCCGATGGCTTGGCGTCGGTGGGACGCTGCCGGACGAACTGGCAGCGCTCGGTGTTGTGCCCGACGACATTGACGACGTCATACTCACCCACGCGCACTCTGACCACACGGGGTGGAGTTGCAAGCCATCGTCTGACGGTTGCGTACCGCGGTTCCCCAACGCCCGGTACTACCTTCATGGCGCCGATGTCGCGTGGATGCGCGGCTCCGTCGACGAGGAGGACATCCGGGACTTCGCCGACGTAATCGCTCCTCTCGAGTCAGCCGGGCAGCTCGACACGTCCATTGAGGACCGCGAGCTGTCACCTGGCTTGAGCCTGCGACATGCTCCAGGTCACACCCCCGGACACCGGTGCGTTCTTTTGGACGCTGGCGACGAGCGGGTGCTCTTCGCCGGAGACCTCTTGCACTTCACCTTCCAGTTGAACGACCCCGGGTTTCGCTCACCAGGCGACGAAGATCCAGAGGAGGGGAGTCGTACACGAGCTGCGTGGCTCGACCGAGCAGAGTCGCAGCGACTGACGTTCGCGACGGCGCATGTGCCGCCGTACCCAATCGCTCGGATCGTCCGCGAAGACGGGATGCGCCTCCTACGCCGGGCGTGACGTATCCTCTCCCTATCGGCGAGATTGCGTGTTGCCGACGTGTGGGTCTCTTGATGCGGTGCACGTAGGTCATCGCGCGCTAACCGGCACCTATGTTCCGGCGCGGAACCTTGAAGGTGCGATGACCACTCTTTCGTTTGCCCGACCACACCGCTTGGCGCCGTGGCTCTGGCTCTGTATTGCAACATTGATCACCTTGGCACTCGGTGCCGCCTGGCTACCGGGTCAGAGCTGGGCAGCTGTGTCGGCACAGAGCTGGTCGCCTGCGGTGGTGCTCACGCCGGATGGCAATGCCAGCAATGGCGTTAACGGGTCTTTGCGGCCGCAGTATCTGGTCGGGACAGCGGCTGATGGGACGGCCGTGGCCGTCTGGGAGCGGGTGCGTTCCGACGACAAGGTCATCGAGCTGTCGCATCGAGCTCCTGGCGGAGATTGGAGCGAGCCCGTCACGTTGGCGGTCGTCGGTCAGCACTATTGGCTCAGCGATCTCGTTGTCGACGCGGCCGGTCGGGCGACGTACAGCGTCTACTTCATCGGTCATGTCGTCAGATACAGCGGATTCGTCCAAACCTGGCATCCCAACGGCCAATTGAGCTCCAAGCTCCACACCGTGAGCAAGGACGGATGCACCTTCAGCAGTGATTGCGGGACCGACTTAGTTGGCGATGCGCAAGGCGATGTGATGGCCGTATGGGGCTCGGGCGCAACTGGCAGAGTCAGCTATCGGGCGTCCGGAGGTAGTTGGACCGCGCCGTCACACACGGGGAGCCCCGTTGCTGGATATCGGATGGTCGGCCGACCACAGCTGTCCATGAATGCGGCGGGGAAGGTCTATTGGGTCGGTGCGTACTACGACCGAGCTCATGCCCCGCAACAGGTAGATCAAATCGGGCTGCGCACGTGGCGTCCGGAGACCGGCCGCTGGTCCGACCTATCGCGCGTTGCCTACGTCGACAACGACGTGGAAGACCTGAGCACCGCGACCAAT
>JAJKIB010000448.1 GCA_021154745.1 Mycobacterium sp. | reverse complement strand
TAAGGCTGCCTCGGGTTAGATGATCCCGCGCTTGAGGCGGCGGCGCTCCCGCTCGGACAGGCCGCCCCAGATGCCGAAGCGCTCGTCATGGGCGAGTGCGTACTCCAGGCATCGGTCACGGACCTCGCAACCCAAGCAGATTCGCTTGGCTTCGCGGGTCGAGCCGCCCTTCTCGGGGAAAACCCCTCGGGGTCGGTTTGAGCGCACAATGCGCGCTCTTGCCATTGATCTTCTTCGGTAGTTGCCGGAGCAACTTCATATCTCTCTGGTGAATCGGGCACCAAACTCAATTGAGGACGTCCCGGTACCCCAATCGCAGTCGGTCCGGTAATGGTGTGACGGGTGTCGCCTACTGAGCCGAGAATCCGGTTGTCGAATCGATCATGGTGACCGGAATCGACCTGCTCATACGCCATGCTCCGCCTCCTCACCTTGTTTCGTAGTTCCCTAAATTGAGCGCCACTATTTCGATGTGCGGCCATCCCAATTCGAACAAGTGATCGAATCGCGGTCTGCGCCACCGGAACCGGCCGTCCAACCAGGAAATGACACTGGTGTGATTACACACGTGTTAGCTGTCGCGGTCAAGCGCTAGAACAGAAATTCATACCATTCCGTGACACGAATTCGGCGCGTCGTCACGTCGGCGTGTCCCTCACACCCCACCGCGCCGCGCCACCTCGTGCCCGCACCGCCTAGTCTCGGTCAATGTGAAGGTCACGGTTCTGGTCGGCGGCGTCGGTGGCGCGCGCTTCCTGCTGGGAGTGCAACACCTTTTGGGGCTGGGCCAATTTTCCGATGGATCCCAATCAGATAACGACCTGACCGCGATCGTCAACGTAGGCGATGACGCCTGGATGTACGGCGTGCGGATCTGCCCGGATCTCGACACCTGCATGTACACGCTCGGTGACGGCATCGACTCCGAACGCGGGTGGGGACGCCGCGACGAAACGTGGCATGCCAAGGAAGAACTCGCCGCCTACGGCGTGCAGCCCGACTGGTTCGGCCTGGGCGACCGGGACCTGGCCACCCATCTGGTGCGCAGCCAGATGCTGCGTGCCGGCTACCCGCTGTCACAGGTGACCGAGGCGCTGTGCGATCGTTGGCAGCCCGGCGCCCTGCTGCTGCCCGCCAGCGACGACCGCAGCGAAACCCACGTCGTCATCACCGATCCCGGCCCGGGTGATCAGGCCGGCGAGAAGCGCGCCGTCCACTTCGAGGAGTGGTGGGTGCGCTACCGCGCGCAGGTGCCGACACACAGCTTCGCGTTCGTCGGCGCCGACAAGGCGACCGCGGGTCCTGGCGTCACCGAAGCCATCGAAACCGCCGATGTGGTGCTGCTGGCCCCGTCCAATCCCGTGGTGAGCATCGGTGCCATCCTGGCCGTACCGGGAATCCGTGGCGCACTGCGCTCGACGACCGCGCGGGTGATCGGCTACTCCCCCATCATCGGAGGAAAGCCCGTGCGCTGCATGGCCGGTGAATGTCTTTCTGTGCTTGGCATTGCCAGCAGCTCCGAAGCTGTCGGCGGCTACTACGGGCCCCGCTCTGGCGTCGGCATCCTCGACGGCTGGCTGGTACACGAGGGCGACCACGCCGAGATCGACGGCGTTGAGGTGCGGTCGGCACCGCTGCTGATGACCGATCCGCAGGCGACGGCCGAAATGGTACGCGCGGGACTGGAACTGGCAGGGGTGAAGCCGTGATCGAACACGGATCCGCGAACGCAGTCGAACTGCTTCCGGTGCCCGGACTTCCGGAGTTCCGGCCGGGCGACGACCTTGCCGAGGCGCTCGCCGAGGCCGCTCCGTGGCTGCGCGACGATGACGTGGTGGTGGTCACCAGCAAGGTGGTGTCCAAGTGCGAGGGCCGCATTGTCGATGCACCGATCGATCCGGAAGAACGAGATGCTTTGCGACGTAAGCTGATCGACGCCGAAGCGGTCCGCATCCTTGCACGCAAGGGGCGCACCCTGATCACCGAGAACGCGCTCGGACTCGTACAGGCCGCCGCCGGGGTGGACGGCTCCAACGTCGACTCAGGTGAGTTGGCCTTGCTGCCAACCGATCCCGATGCCAGCGCCGCGGCGCTGCGGTCCGGGCTGCGTGAACGCCTCGGCGTGACGGTCGGCGTGGTCATCACCGATACCATGGGCAGGGCCTGGCGCAATGGCCAGACCGACTTCGCGATCGGGGCAGCCGGCCTGACCGTGCTGCACGGCTATGCGGGCTCACAGGACCGGCACGGCAACGAGTTGATCGTCACCGAGATCGCCGTCGCCGACGAGATTGCCGCGGCCGCCGACCTGGTCAAGGGCAAGCTGACCGACATACCGGTGGCGGTGGTTCGCGGACTCACCTTGTCCGACAACGGATCCAATGCGCGCACTCTGCTGCGGCCCGGCGAGGAGGACCTGTTCTGGCTTGGCACCGAGGAAGCGCTTGCGCTGGGCCGCGGCCAGGCACAGCTACTCCGCCGATCGGTACGCCGATTCAGTGCCGAGCCCGTCGCGCCCGACCTCGTCGAGGCGTCCGTCGCCGAGGCCCTCACCGCGCCGGCGCCACACCACACCCGGCCGGTCCGATTCGTGTGGATGCAGAACCCGGACACACGCCTGCGGTTGCTGGATCGGATGAAGGACCAGTGGCGCGCCGAGCTGATGGGAGACGGACGATCGCCCGAGGCCGTTGAGCGGCGCATCAGTCGTGGCCAGATCCTCTACGACGCACCAGAACTCGTCATCCCATTCATGGTCCCCGACGGTGCGCACAGTTATCCCGACGCGGGCCGGACCGCCGCCGAGCACACCATGTTCACGGTCGCGGTGGGCGCGGCCGTCCAGGCGCTACTGGTAGCCCTGGCCGTGCGCGGCGTTGGCAGCTGCTGGATCGGCTCCACCATCTTCGCCGCCGACCTGGTCCGCGACGAGCTGGAACTGCCCGCCGACTGGGAACCGTTGGGCGCCATCGCGATCGGGTATCCCGAAGACCCGACGGGCCCGCGTGATCCGGTGCCGACGGACGACCTGCTGGTGCGCAGGTGAGCCTGCACGAATCGGCCGTCGCGACGCTGATGGATTGGCGCGCACCAGATCCCGCACAGGACACACTGCGGCACGCTGTGCTGGCGTTCCTTGCCGCGCGGCCCGACGGCTGCCTGCGCGAGTGTGCGCCCGGCCATGTCACCGGCTCCGCGCTCGTACTCGACCACACCGGCACCCACGCGCTGCTGACGCTGCATCCGCGGTTCGGGCGGTGGTTGCAGCTCGGCGGGCACTGCGAGGCGACCGACGCCGACATCGTCGCTGCCGCGCTGCGCGAAGCCACCGAGGAATCCGGCATCGACGACCTCACCATCGATCCCGAACCGGCGGCGCTGCACGTGCACCCCGTCACCTGCTCGCTCGGAGTACCGACGCGTCACCTCGACATGCAGTTCATCGTGCATGCGCCGCCGAACGCCGAAATCGCGGTCAGCGACGAGTCTTTGGACCTGCGCTGGTGGCCGCTGGACGAGTTGCCCGAAGACTGCGACTTCGGCCTCACGCAACTCGTGGACGCCGCGAGAAAGCGTCAGACGTCGGTCGAGTAGCGGATGCCGCCATCGGGGATGGTGACCCCGGGCCACACCCGGGCGCCGCGCAGCAGTTCACAACGCGCGCCGATGTCGGCGCCGTCGCCGATCACACCGTCGCGGATCAGCGCGCGCGGACCGATGCGAGCACCGAAGCCGATGATCGAGCGCTCGATCACCGCGCCCGCACCGATGTGCACGCCATCGAAGATCACCGCACCGTCCAGGCGCGCACCGGCGCCGATTTCGGCGCCCCGGCCAACGACCGTGCCGCCGATCAGCAGCGCGCCCGGGGCGACGCCCGCGCCGTCGTGCACGAGCTTCTCGCCGCGCTGGCCGCCCAGTGCGGGCGACGGCGCGATGCCACGGACCAGGTCAGCCGAGCCACGCACGAAGTCCTCGGGCGTGCCCATGTCGCGCCAGTAGGTCGCGTCGACGTAGCCGCACACCCGAAGGCCGTCGGCCAGTAGCCCGGGGAACACCTCACGCTCCACAGACAACGCCCGGCCGTTGGGGATCCGGTCGATGACCTCGCGCTTGAAGACGTAGCAGCCGGCGTTGATCTGGTCGGTCGGCGGGTCCTGCGTCTTCTCCAGGAAGGCCGTCACCACTCCGTCAGAGTCGGTCGGCACGCAGCCGAACGCACGGGGGTCGCCGACGCGCACCAGGTGCAGGGTGACATCGGCACCGCTGTTGTCGTGCGAGTCCAGCAGTGCCTGCAGGTCGGCGCCCGAGAGCACGTCGCCGTTGAACACCAGCGCGGTGTCGTGGCGCAGCCTGTCCGAAACGTTGGCGATCCCGCCGCCGGTGCCCAGCGGCTCATCCTCGACGACGTAGTCGATCTGCAGGCCGAGCTTGGACCCATCGCCGAACTCCGACTCGAACACCGCCGCCTTGTACGAGGTGCCCAGCACGACATGCTCGATGCCCGCATCGGCGATGCGCGACAACAGGTGGGTCAGAAACGGCAGGCCAGCGGTCGGCAACATCGGCTTGGGCGCCGACAGCGTCAGTGGGCGAAGGCGCGTGCCCATGCCGCCGACGAGAACGACCGCGTCCACCTCCGCCGGATTGACCACTAGAGCCGTCCTTTCGTCTACCTACGCCGAGATCCGCGGACCACCAGGCCCGCGCGCGCAGCGAGCGCAGCCCTTATCGTCCACCGCAATGGCGCCTGCCACCGCTTCGGATGCCGATCTGCCAGGAAAGTGTAGGTGCTCGTGTGGTGGGCCGCCAAGTTGCGGGCCGGGTCGCGACCCGTGGCGTGGCCCTTGTCGTGCAAAATCTCCGCTGACGGCACGTATACGTTCTGCCAACCCGCCCTGCCGAGGCGATCACCCAGGTCGACGTCCTCCATGTACATGAAATAGCGCTCATCGAAGCCCGCCACCTCATCGAATGCGCAGCGGCGTAGCAACAAGCATGATCCGGACAACCAGCCGACGGGGCGTTCGCTGGGCTCGGTTCGCTCCTGCCGGTATTCGGCCGTCCACGGGTTTGATTTCCACAACGGGCCAACGACGGCGTGCATGCCACCGCGGATCAGGCTGGGCAGGTGGCGCGCCGACGGGTACACCGAGCCGTCGGGGTCGCGGATCATGGGTCCCAGCGAGCCCGCGCGGGGCCACCGTTCTGCCGCCTCCAGCAACACGTCGATGCTGCGTGGTCCCCACTGCACGTCCGGGTTGGCGACCACAAAGAAGTCGGAGCATTCCGAGTCCTTCGACACTTCCGCGACCGCGCGGTTCACCGCGGTGCCGTACCCGAGATTGCCGCCGGTGTGCAGCAGCCGGGCATTGGGATAGCGGTGCACCGCTTCTTCCGGGGCGCCGTCGGTCGAGCCGTTGTCAGCCATGACCACCGTCACGGGCCGCTCGGTGGCCTGCGGAAGTGTCGCCAGGAACCGATCGAGGTGCGGCCCTGGCGAGTACGTCACCGTGACCACGATCAATTCGTCACTCACCAGACGCAACCAGTCCCTGACTCACGGCGTAGAGGGTAGCGGGCCGGCGGAAGAGAGCGCGTCGGCCAGCGCCTCGCGCCACGGCCGCAGCGGCGTCACCCCCGCCTCTGCGGAGCGCCGTGCGGACAGCGCCGAATAGGCCGGCCGCGGCGCCGGGCGCGGATGGCGGTCGGTGCCGACCGGACGAACACGACCCGGGTCGGCGCCCACGACCTCGAACACCGCTTTGGCCTGCTCGAAGCGACTGACCGCGCCCTCGTTCGCGGCGTGCAGCACCGGTTCGCGGATCGATCCGTCATCGGCGATCTGCAGCAGGGCGTCGACGAGGTCACCGACGTAGGTCGGCGAGCCCACCTGATCGGCAACCACGTCGACGTCACCGTCGCCTGCGGCCAACCGGCGCATCACGGCAGCGAAATCGCTTCCGTCGGCGCCCTCGTAGATCCAGGCGCTGCGCACGATGTGCGCGTCGGGCATGGCGGCGAGTGCCATCAGCTCACCGGCCAGCTTGGTGCGTCCGTACACGCTGACCGGGCCCGTCTCGTCGTCAATCTCGTACGGGCGGCGCTGAGCGCCGGAGAACACATAGTCGGTGGAGATGTGGATGAGGTCCGCACCGGCACGTGCGCAGGCGTGCGCGATGTTCTCGGGCCCGACGGCATTGACCGCATACGCCCGGTCCGGGTCCTCTTCGGCGGCGTCGACCTTGGTGTAGGCCGCGCAGTTGATCACCACATCACCCGACTGGATGAACCGCTCTGCCGCCTCCGGGTCGGTGATATCCCACTCCGCCGACGTCAGCGCCAGTACGTCGCGGCCCTGCCGGCGGGCCTGAGCTGCCAAGAAGCGGCCCACCATGCCGCCGGCACCGGAGATAACGATTCGGTGTTGCTTCTCGGAAGACACAATGACGAGTCTGGCACGCCGATCAGCGCTACCCGGTCTGTGCCCGTCTCACAAGTAGCCTGGGCAGATGCCCGCTCGAGTGACCCGTGTCATCGCTGTGACGGTGGCCCTGGCCATTGTGGTGGGCACCGGCGTGGCGTGGGGCAAGATCCGGTCGTTCGAATCCGGCATCAACCACGTTTCACCGATCGCGCTTGGTGAGGGCGGCGAAGACGGCGCTATCGACATCCTGCTCGTCGGCCTGGACAGCCGCACCGACGCGCACGGCAACCCGCTCTCGGAAGAGGAACTGGCAACGCTGCGGGCGGGCGACGACGAATCGACCAACACCGACACCATCATCTTGGTGCGCATCCCGAACAACGGGAAGTCGGCCACCGCGATCTCCATCCCCCGCGACTCATACGTCGAGGCGCCCGGTGTGGGGAAGATGAAGATCAACGGCGTCTACGGCTCGGCCCACTTCGAGAAGAAGACGGAGCTCGTCGAACGAGACGGCATGGATCCCGCAAAGGCTGAACCGGAGGCCGTCGAGGCCGGACGCGAAGCGCTGATCAAAACGGTCGC
>JAJKIB010000447.1 GCA_021154745.1 Mycobacterium sp. | reverse complement strand
CGCCGGCCCACTGATGATCAGCGGGGTACGTGCCTCGTCGATGAGGATCGAGTCGACCTCGTCGACGATGGCGAATGGGTGGCCGCGCTGGACGAGGTCGTCGTTCGACCAGGCCATGTTGTCGCGGAGGTAGTCGAAGCCGAACTCGTTGTTCGTGCCGTAGGTGATGTCGCTGTTGTAGGAGGCACGACGCCGCTCGGGCGGCATATCGGCGAGGATCTTGCCGACGCTGAGCCCCAGGAAGCGGTGCACGCGACCCATCCACTCCGCGTCGCGTTTGGCCAGGTAATCGTTGACCGTGACGACGTGCACGCCCTTGCCGCTCAATGCGTTGAGGTACGACGGCAGCACCGCGGTCAAGGTCTTGCCCTCACCGGTTTTCATCTCGGCGACGTTGCCGAAGTGCAGCGCCGCGCCGCCCATCACCTGGACGTCGAAGTGCCGCTGGTCGAGCACGCGCCACGCCGCCTCACGGGCGACGGCGAACGCCTCGGGCAGCAGTTCGTCGAGGTCGGCGCCGTCCGCGACGCGCTTCTTGAATTCGTCGGTCTTGGCGCGCAACTCGGCGTCGGAGAGCTTCTCCACATCGTCGGACAGGGTGTTGACATAGTCAGCCACCCCCTTGAGGCGCTTGACCATGCGGCCTTCACCGAGGCGGAGCAACTTCGACAGCACAGCAATATCCCCTATGGGTTGGAGTCTCGAACTTCAACCCATGGTAGGCGACACGCAGGTCTGCCCTAGGCCAGGCGAATCAAACCGTAGTCGTAGGCGTGGCGGCGATAAACGACGCAGGGCTTGTCGGTCTCCTTGTCGTGGAACAGGAAGAAGTCGTGGCCGACGAGCTCCATCTGGGATAGCGCGTCGTCGACCGTCATCGGCGTCGCCGGATGGTCCTTGGTGCGCACGATCCGCCCGGGCTCATGGTCGTCGACGGCGACGCCGTCTGGCTGCAGCGACTCATCGGCCGTGTCCTGTGGTGTGTCGGCCAGCGGGTCGATCGCAGCGGTGGCTTGGGCCAACGACACGGGTGTCTTGTCGCCGTAGTGCACCTTGCGGCGGTCCTTGCTGCGGCGCAGCCGGCTCTCGAGCTTGCAGACAGCCGACTCGAGCGCGGCGTAGAAGCTGTCCGCGCACGCTTCGCCGCGGACGACGGGGCCGCGACCCCGCGCGGTGATCTCTACGTGTTGACAGTTCTTTCGCTGGCGCCGGTTGCGCTCATGGTCGAGTTCGACGTCGAAGAGGTAGATGGTGCGGTCAAATCGTTCCAGGCGGGACAGTTTCTCGGAGACGTAAATGCGGAAGTGATCGGGAACCTCGACGTTGCGGCCCTTGACGACGACCTCGGCGTTGAGGGCGGGTTCGGGCGTCTCGTCGTCGACCAGCATGGTGCGGTCTGTGTCCACGGATTGGGTTGACATGCTTGGCAACTCGTTTCTCTTTCGCGTCCGCACGCTTGGCGTGCCCGGCTTGTCTTCAGATACACGCCGGCGGGCCTGCATGTCGCTCCGTCCGCCGGCGCAAGGTGTCGACTGCTCACCTCCTACCGCTGGTCGGCGATGCTGGCGCTTCGGGTTGAGCGCTTCCGTGAGGCATTCACGGGTGGTTGGTGCCGACGGTAGTCCGTGTTCACCCGGTAGTGCCAGTAAATTCGCCGACGCGTTTTCAGTTCTTCATGCTGGATTGATCTCGGAGTAATCGCCGGAGCCGTCAGGCGTTGGCAAGCGCAAGTACACCGGCGATGTGAACACCGGCGACGTGTAGGACGCGGACCGCTTCGGACGCGGTGGCGCCCGTGGTCACGATGTCGTCGACGACGAGCACCTCTCCGGCGACAGGTTTGATGACCTTGACGCGTCCGGCGATGTTGCGTTGCCGATCGGCGCCGGACAGGCCGACGGAGTCGCGAACCAGGGCGCGCAGCCGCAGCGCCTGAATGACGTGCACACCGTCGAGGCCCGTCGTTGCCGCCCGCGCCATCCGGGTGACGGGGTCGCCGCCGCGGCGCCGGGCCGCGGATCGGCGGGTCGGTGCCGGCACGACGGTCAGCGGGGTGTCGATGACCCCCCAGGCGAGCAGGCGATCGATGCCGGACCTCAGGGCGATGGCGAGCGGCGCGATCAGGTCGGCGCGGCCGTGTTCCTTGACCGCGACGATGGCGGCGCGGCGGGGACCTGCATAGCGACCGAGCGACAGCACGGACACGCCGGGATCGACGCGCGGGGTGATCAGGTGGGGCTGGTCGGGCTTGACGGCCAGTTCTTGAGCGCAGGCGGGGCACCATCGCGTTGACGGCGCGCCGCAGCCGCCGCACTCGAGCGGAAGGACAAGGTCGAACACGCGGTCAGTGTCGCCGTGAGGTCCGACAAGCCGTCAGCTCAGGACGATGTCGTCGCCCTGGACTGCAATCGCTCGGACTTCAAGTGGCTTCTGCGCCGGGCCGTTGGCCACCGAGCCGTCGAGATTGAACTTGCTGCCGTGGCACGGGCAGTCGATCGTCCCATCCGCCACCTTGTTCACCGTGCACCCCGCATGCGTGCACGTCGCCGAAAAGCCTTTGAACACACCGCCGGTCGGCTGTGTCACCACGACCTTGTCAACGATCACTCCCGAGCCCACCGGTACATCGGTCGTCTTGGCGATGGCGTTCGCTGCTGGGGCGACGGGGGCACCCGACGCGGGCGGGGCCGCGGTCGTCGTGCTGGATTCACCTGCAGCTTCCGGCTTCTTGCCGTATGTCGAGCAGGCAGCCACGACGGCGGTCACCAGGCCGAGCCCAGCTCCGAGCAGAACCTTCTGCCGCGGGATGGGGAACTCTCCAATGTTCACAGAACACCTTTCAGTTAGAACTTGATGCCGTTGGTATCGAAAAACCACAGTGCTGACGTCAGCCAGACGTAGACCAAACCGAAGAACACCAGGCCGCCGGCGACCGGAATCACCCATCCCCGAAGGCCTTTGCGGGTAAGCAATACCATCTTCGTGACGAATGCGCCGTAGAAGAAGCACCCGAACAGCGAATGGAACAGCACCCGGTTGTCATACGACTGGAATCCCAGCGCGTACAGGCAGTGCACCGCGACCGGGACGCTGACCAGTACCGCCAGCCGCCCCGACCACACGTGCGCGGTGCCGATCCACGATGGCGCTTTTCCACCGGGAATCAGGCGGTACATCGCAAATGCGGATGCCAGCTGAAACAGCGCCAGGCCCATGGCCACCGTCGACAGCCACGCTTTGACGGCAAGCCCGCTGGAGAACCCGGCGAGGTTGATGGAAAAGTATTGCGGCTCATGCAGTTTTCCGAAGACACCGAGAGCCACAGCGACCAGTGCGCCGAGCGCGACGGCGATCAGCACCGCTACCCCGCTTCTGGGAGTGCTGATTCGCTGCGTGACCGCGGGATCAGACATTGCTGTCCCCCTCAACCCGAATGGGCTTGACCTCGATACCGTCGATCGACGCGATGCCGTCGGTCGTCAGCTTGGGCGCGGGCGCGGTCGAGCCGTCCTGGCGCCGCTGCACGCCGGTCACTCCCCCGCTTGGGTCGACGATCCAGCTGTTGCGAACGCCTGCGTTGTCGTATACATAGAGTCCGGCGGGCGGCTGGGCGGCGGGAGCGTTGAAGTCCCACTTCTTTTCGCCGATCCACAGGGTGCCGACGACCGCATTCCCCTCGAGGCGCCCGTCGAGCCGGCTCGACTTGTCCTTGTTGGCCAGGCTCACAGCGCCGTTGACGGCGCTACCCCGCAGCCACGACTCGATCGTGTTGCCGTCGCAGGCGTAGGCGATCGCCTTGTCGCCGTCGACGGTGATCTCCAATGTGATCGTGCCGTTGGCGGTCGGGATCTTGCCGACGTAGTCCGCCTTGGCCGGAAAGGCCGGTGGCGGAGGCGTGCTCGGCGCAGGTGGCGGGGCCACCGGAGTAGCCGCGGCAGCCGTCGTGGTCGACTGGCTGTAGGGGTTCGCGGGCGGGGACGACTCCTCCTTCGAAATGTTCACGAGCAATATGCCGACCCCGAGCACCGCAACGGCGCCGAGCGTGACTATCGGACCGCGGATTTTCATAATCCCCTCCTGGCTTGTGAGCAAACACCTCTGGCGATGTTTTGTCTGCACAACGGGCGATGCCGGGAGATGGTTCAGTGAGATAAGCGGAAGGCTTTCGAATTCAGCCGGGCAACACGGGCAGCGCGTCGGTCACCATCAGCGGCCGCACCTCGGCCCACGACGGGTCGTTGTCGGCCGCCGAACCGGACAGCTGCAGCACGCCGCGCTCGTCGGCGACGTACACCGTGGACGGATTGGCGGCGACGGTGGTGACCGGCATCAGCAGGTTGCGGCTCGGGCCGTCGGAGTTCACCCCGTCGAGGTTGACGTAGGACACCGGGTGCTGCGGGTCGGTGCGGCTGACGACGATGTCATCGCCAGTGCGCCAGGACAGCGACACCACCGTGTTCTTCAGGCCGAACCCCAGCCGCCTCGGATACGTCAGCGCGTAGCCGCCGCCGGGTGTCTGCTCAACGCTCGCCAAGATCACTTGGCCGTCGATGATCATCGCGGCGCGCGTTCCGTCGCGGGAGAGCTGTAGTTCGGCG
The DNA here is from genome assembly GCA_021154745.1 of Mycobacterium sp. Classification (GTDB taxonomy): domain Bacteria; phylum Actinomycetota; class Actinomycetes; order Mycobacteriales; family Mycobacteriaceae; genus Mycobacterium. The sequence goes on along the minus strand of JAJKIB010000447.1, from coordinate 9,725 downwards.
ATCGCTCCTGGGAAGCGCATCGAGACAACGGTGGAGTCGACGGGAATGCGGGCCGGCTGTCCCGACGCGTCCTGAATCGCCCGCACCACGTTGTTGCCGTCCACCACCACCCAGATGGCGTCGTCAAGCGACCAACTGGGCCGCGACAGGGTGCGGCCGTCCATCGCCTGTGTCGCATTGCCGTTCAGCGGGCCCACCCACAGCGACGACGCCATGTCGGGCGCTCCGGGCCGCAGCGTCACGATCGACGCCACCTCCTGGCCCGTACGCGACACCGCGGCCGCGGTCTGGTTCGGCGTCTGGCCGAATGAGCCGGGCACCCGCGTCGCCCGCTGACCGTTCAACGACACCAGCGATCCACCAACGAGTGCGTGCAGGCCGGCGGCGGCACCGTCGGCGGCACCTGGGTCGGTGGCAGCGACGTCGGAGGCGTTCCAGCCGTCGGCGAAGCGATCGTCGAGCGCCGCGCCGTCGGCGTTGATCACGTACGGCCCGTTGATGCCTGCCCGCGCCAGGGTCCAAATGATCTGCGCCGCAAGCAGTTGCCGGGTGTGCGGGTCCGTCGTCGACAGGTTCTCCAGGTCGATGCGGGCACCGCCGTAGCCGCGGCCCACCCCGGTCTTGCCGCCGTCGGCGCGCGTCACCGGGCCACGCAGCTTGAGCGGAGGACCGAGCAGGTTGCGCACCGTGTTGTTCATCTCGGGGCGCGGGCCTGCGATCAGCTTGCTGACCAGTTCGGTGGCCAGCTGGTCGGAGTCGGAGACCGCGACGTAGCGCGGATCGGGCACGACGGTCTTGCCGGTGGGATCCGCGAAGTACAGCGTGTTGCGCTTGTAGGTCGACTGAAACTGTTGCCAGTCAAGGAAAACGCCGTTGGGCAGCCGGTCGATGCGCCATCCGCCTGGCGTCTTCACCAGTTCGATCGGACCGGGATCGGGCAGCGCGCCCTCGCCGGTCTCGAACACCCCGACATCCGACAGGGAGCCGAGGATGTCGGCGCGCATGTTGACCGAGACCCGGTCGGGGCCGCGCGTTTCGACGAACACCACGTTGTCGATCAGCAAGGCGCTACCGGCGTCGTCCCATGCACGCGAGGCTGATTCGGTGAGGAACTGCCGGGCGGCCAGGTGACGATTCGCGGGATCGGCTGTCGCCTTGAGGAATTCACGCAGCAGGATGTCGGGATCCATGCCCGGTGTTGGCTTGGGCAGGCTCGGCGGTGCGGGCCGGTCGACGGTCCCGATGGCCTGCGGCGCCGACGAACTCGGCACTCCGGCACAGCCGGCGAGAACTAACACCAGCAGCCAGACCGCCGCCAGCACCCGTTTCACGCGTTCTCCGTCGCGGGTTCGCGCTCGCGGGCGGTGCGCCTCGGCGGCCGTTCGCGCCCAACGGGTTTCATCGGCAATGGGCTCGTCGTCACCTTGTGGCCGCGCACCAGCGGCAGCGTCAGCCGGAAGCAGGCGCCCTTGCCCGGTTCGCCCCACGCCTCCAGTCGGCCCTGGTGCAGCCGCGCGTCCTCGATGCTGATCGCCAGGCCGAGGCCGGTGCCGCCGGAGCGCCGCACCCGCGACGGGTCCGAGCGCCAGAACCGGCTGAACACCAGCTTCTCCTCGCCGGGCCGCAATCCGACGCCGTAGTCGCGGACCGTCACCGCGACGGTGTCGTCGTCGGCGGCCATTCGGATCCGCACGGGCTTGTGCTCGGCGTGGTCGATTGCGTTGGCGATCAGGTTGCGAAGGATCCGTTCCACTCGGCGCGGATCGACCTCGGCGATGACGTCGTCGGCCGGCATGTCGACGATGAGCTCGATGTCGGCGTCCTGCGCGAGGTGTCCGACGTTGTCCAGCGCGCGCTGCACCGTCGAGCGCAGATCCACCGACTCGACGGACAGCTCGGCGACACCGGCGTCGTGACGGGAGATTTCCAGGAGGTCGTTGAGCAACGTCTCGAAGCGGTCCAGCTCGTTGACCATCAACTCGGTCGAGCGTCGCAGCGCCGGGTCGAGGTCCTCGCTGTGGTCGTAGATCAGGTCGGCGGCCATCCGAACCGTGGTCAGTGGGGTGCGCAGCTCATGGCTGACGTCGGAGGTGAACCGGCGCTGCAGGTTACCGAACTCCTCGAGCTGGGTGATCTGGCGGTGCAGGCTTTCGGCCATGTCGTTGAACGACACCGCCAACCGCGCCATGTCGTCCTCACCGCGCACCGGCATGCGCTCGGTCAGATGGCCCTCGGCAAAGCGTTCGGCGATCCGCGACGCCGACCGAACCGGCAGCACGATCTGGCGGGCCACCAGCAGCGCGATCGCGGCCAGCAGTCCGAGCAGCACCACGCCGCCGGTCAGCATGGTGCCGCGCACCAGCGCGATGGTGGATTCCTCGTTGTTGAGCGGAAAGATCAGGTACAGCTCGAGATTCGTCACCGGCGACGACGTCGGGCTGCCGATGATCAACGCCGGACCGGAGAAACCGTCGGTGTGCACTCCTGCGTACTGGTAGCTGACCTGGCCCGCCTTCACGAAGTCGCGCAGCGCGTTGGGCACCTGCTGCACCGGCCCCGCCGCGGTCGCTTCGCGAGGCCCGTCGCCGGGCACCACCAGGACGGCGTCGAACGTGCCGGCCAGGCCCGCCGCGGACGATGGGCCGGCCTTACTGATCAGGGTGTTGCGCGCCAGCTGCAGGCTGCTGTCGAGGGACCGAGTCTCCTCGCCGCCGACGATGCCGCCGACCGTGTTGCGGGCACGCTCGATCTCCTCGGTGGCGGCGCGGACCTTGACCTCGAGGATGCGGTCGGTGATCTGGCTTGTCAGCACGAAGCCGAGCACCAGAATGACGGCGAGCGACAGCCCCAACGTCAGGACCACCACACGCAACTGCAGGGAGCGGCGCCACGCAAGACCCATCGCCCGACTCAGCGCACCGAATCCGCGTAACAGTGGTGCTGAACGCCGATGGATGCGCCGCCTCGAGCTAAAGATCACGGGGGTCCGGCCTTGTATCCCACTCCTCGAACAGTCAGGACCACCTGCGGGTTCTCCGGGTCTTTCTCAACCTTGGCCCGCAAACGCTGGACATGCACGTTCACCAAACGGGTGTCGGCGGGATGCCGGTACCCCCACACCTGTTCGAGCAGCACATCACGAGTAAACACCTGCCGCGGTTTGCGCGCCAACGCCACCAACAGGTCGAACTCCAGCGGTGTCAGGGAAATCTGCTCACCTTGCCGGGTGACCTTGTGGGCCGGCACGTCGATGTCGACGTCGTTGATCGACAGCATCTCGGCGGGCTCGTCTTCGTTGCGGCGCAGCCGGGCGCGCACGCGGGCGACGAGCTCCTTCGGCTTGAACGGCTTCATGACGTAGTCGTCGGCGCCCGACTCGAGGCCGAGCACCACGTCGACGGTGTCGGTCTTGGCGGTCAGCATGACGATCGGCACACCGGAGTCGGCGCGCAGAACGCGGCACACGTCGATGCCGTTCATGCCCGGCAGCATCAGGTCGAGCAACACCAAATCGGGCCGCAGCTCGCGGACCGCCGTGAGCGCCTGCGTGCCATCGCCGATGACCGCGGTGTCGAAACCTTCCCCGCGCAGCACGATGGTCAGCATCTCGGCCAGCGAAGGGTCGTCATCGACGACCAGAATCCTTTGCCTCATAGTGTCCATGGTGTCACCAGATTGCGATAAAACGCCGGTAGCACGCCCGCGAGTCGGCTATTGACCCAGCTCCGCGGCTAACGCGGCGGCATTGACATCGGGGCCGGCGACCAGCCAGCGTCCGCACCATTGGGCGCCGGCCAGCCCGGAGTAGACCTCGCCGGTGCGGCGCTGCAGTCCGCCGTCGCGCTCGTAGGCATCTTTGGCGCGGTCGGCCTCCTCGTTGGCGCGGTGCTCGGCCCGCTCGGCGGCGAGTTCGGTCGGCACGTCGAGAAGCACCTGCCAGTCAGGCTTTGGAAGGCTGAGGCGCTCGTACTCGAGGGTGCGAACCCATTCGACGACGTCGCCGTCGGCGCCCTGGTGCAGACGCGCGGCGCTGTAGGCGGCGTTGGAAGCGACATAGCGGTCGAGCAGCACGACATCGTAGGCGGCGGTGAGGTGCCCGATCTCGTCGTGGGCGGCGGAGCGGTCAAGAGCGAACAGCACGGCCATCGCGTACAACGACGACGCCAGGTCACCGTGCGCGCCGTGTAATGCCTCGGCCGCGAGATCGGCTTCCACGGAATGCCCATACCGGGGAAAGGCAAGGCTGGCGACGGACTTGTGTGCGGCTTCGAACGCCGCGCGCAGCCCGTTGGTCAGGGTGCGCTTGCCTGCGCCGTCGACACCCTCGATGACGATGAGCACGCGGCGAGCCTAACGCGGGGCGCAGCGAACCAGGGCTCATGTTTGCCCCGCTCTGAGCGACTGGTGAGCGACTCGGCGAACCTCGCGGCCTCCGACCTCGCGTTCGTCGTGCTTCGAGGAACGACTTTGGTGTCAGAAGGCGCGTCGTAGGCATGCGAGGATCCGCGCTCCAGGCACGAAACCCATTTCCCTAAAAGGAGCCCGCAAGGCTGTACTGCCTCAGAGCCATCCAGTAAGTCGCTGATGTGTCGCTCAGAGCCGGGCACATCGGCAGTCCGCCGATAGTCGGCCGTCAACGCCGGCTTGCTGTGAGTACTGGCCCAGTATCCTGTGGAACGCTTTGCGATTAGCGCGCATGATGGGTCCGATGTGCACAAACTGTGAGCCATGAAGTTGTCTCGCCTCGTCACCGCTGTGTGTACAGGCGCAGGGATCGGCGCGGTGCTGCTCGGCGCCAGTCCGCTCGCCTATGCCAACCAGGATCCCGCCGCCAATCCCCCGAACTGCAGCGCCGCTGACCTCGAAGGCGCGCGCGCCGGCGTATCGGCGTCGACGTCGGCCTACTTGTTCACTCACCCCGACCTGAATGACTTCATGACGAGCCTCAAGGCCATGTCACGCGAACAAGTGGCCGCAAAAGTGAAGCAATACATGGCCGTTCACCCCGACGAGCAAGCCGACATGGCGAACATCCGCCAGCCTCTCGTCGACATCAGGGACCGCTGCGGTGCACCGCCAAGTCCCTAGGCCGCGTAGCCGCGCACCGCGGCAATATCCATGAGCAACGCACGCAGATTGGCCCGCCCGCGGTGCAGCCGCGACATCACCGTGCCCAGCGGCACGGCCAAGATCTCGGCAATCTCCTTGTACCGGAAGCCTTCTACGTCGGCGTAGTAGACAACTAACCGCTGTCCTTCGGGCAGCGCCTGCAGCGCATCGCGCACATCCGCATCGCCCATCGCTTCCAGCACAGCGAGTTCGGCCGACGGGTTCTTCGCCGCAGTCGGCCACACTTCGGCGACGTCGGCGGCAAGCACCTCGTCAACGCGTCGCTGGGCGCTGCGATACGAGCTGATCCACGTGTTGGTCAGAATGCGGAAAAGCCATGCCCGCACGTTGGTTCCATCGGAGAACCTGTGAAATCCGGCGTACGCCTTGGCCATCGTCTCCTGCACCAGGTCCTCGGCGTCAGCTGGCCGCCGCGTGTACCGAAGCGCCGCGCGGTACAGCTGGTCGACCAACGGCAACACGTCCCGGACGAACCGTGCCGACGGGTCGTCGATAGCCACCACGCTGGCGTCGCACTCATCTGTCCAGTCGCTCATGTGAGCAGCCTGGCACCTCAAGTGGACTTGAGGTCAAGCCCTTTTTGCCAAAGTGACAAACGGCCGCGACGCCGTCGCTCAGAACTCGCCGCAGTTCGGTGTCGTCGGCAAGCCGTTGAACCGGTCGGCGATCCACTGCATCGCCCGCTCCCCGTCGACCAACATCGGCAGTGCGTGGTTGACGACGAGCTTGTTCATGAACGGCGGTTCCTCATTGGTCCAGAACTGCACGTCGGCGCCCTGGGCGCACCAGTCGCGACCCAGCTGGTTGGCCGCTGTCCACGGCACCAACGGGTCGTACCGGTTGCTCAGGATCATCACCGGCGCACTGGGTTTGAGTCGGCCGATCTTCTGCATATCGAACAGCGACTTGAATGGTTCCTCGTTGACCAGTTGATTGATGTCGCCATTGAAGTACGGCTGCAGGTGCCGAAACATGAATTTCGTGATCGTCTCCGCGATGCACTGGTCCTGCACCTTCTGCAGAAGGTCAGCGCCCCGCGGCGTCAACGTCGCCCGGATCGCCTCCTCGAACTCCGGATACGTCGTGATGACGGAGTTGAGCGCATAGCCGACCACACCCACGAGCGCGCTGCCGTCGGCATACGGGAACAGCTCCTTCAGATCCGCCGGCGGCGCGCCCGCATACGTGCCCACGATATGAAGCTCCGGTGCGTACGACGACGCCAGCTCGGCCGCTGAGGCCGCCGCGCCACCGCCTTGCGAATATCCCCAAAAGGCAACGGGCCCATGCGGATCCAGCGACGTCTCGGGCAGCCGCATCGCAGCGCGCCCCGCATCCAGCATCGCGTTGCCCTCCGCGACCCGATTGACGTAGGTGTGCAAGCCGGGCGTGCCCAGCCCTTGATAGTCGGTCATCACGATGGCGAACCCGCGCGCGACCATCGTCGACACGAACAGCTCTTCGTAGTTGAACGCGAGGTCCAGCCACGGCGACCAGTGGATGCCCTGATTGAACTGCCGCGACGGTGCACACTGGTCGCCCTGCCCCTGGGTGCCGGGACCGTAGACGATCAACGGCCGCGGCCCCTGCCCGGGCCAGTCGTTGTACGGCTCGAAGTAGGTGCCGGTCACCGCGATGGGATTGCCGCGGGCGTCGTTGCTGCGGTACATGATTCGCGTACCCGTCGCCATGATCGCGCCCAGTTCACCCGACGGCTCCAGCACAAGCCGCGACGGCTCGGTGCGGATCACGTCGCCCGGCTGACCCGGCGGCAGCGGATCCGGTGGCGTGTAGAACTCGGCGTACTCGTCGTCGTTGAAGTACGGGTCATGGCCATCGTTGCTGGGGTCTGCATGTGTCGGTGGGCCGAAACCGGTTGCTACAGCGACAAGTACAACGATCACGACCCCCACGAATCCCCGACCCACGGGCCGCGACGCTAACAGAGGCGCGCCGAAACTGCGGACAGATCGCGATTTTCGCCGAGATGACGATCTGCCTGCAGTCTCGCGGAAAACTCAGTAGCGGTAGTGCTCGGGCTTGTACGGGCCCTCGACGTCGACGTTGATGTACTCCGCCTGCTCCTTGGTGAGCTTGGTGAGCGTGCCGCCGAGCGCCTCGACGTGAATGCGCGCCACCTTCTCATCGAGGTGCTTGGCCAGTCGGTACACGGCGTTGTCGTACTCGTCGTTCTTGGTCCACAGCTCGATCTGCGCGATCACCTGGTTGGAGAAGCTGTTGCTCATCACGAACGACGGATGGCCCGTCGCGTTGCCAAGGTTCAGCAGCCGGCCCTCGGACAACACGATGATCGACTTGCCGTTGTCGAAGACCCACTGATCGACCTGCGGCTTGATGTTGATCCGCTTCGCGCCCGAACGCTCAAGCGCGGCGATCTGAATCTCGTCGTCGAAGTGGCCGATGTTGCCCAGGATGGCCTGGTCCTTCATCGCCTGCATGTGCGCCAGCGTGATGATGTCCTTGTTGCCGGTCGCAGTGATGACGATGTCGGCCTCGCCGATCGCCTCTTCGACGGTTCGGACATCGAACCCGTCCATCAATGCCTGCAGCGCGTTGATCGGATCGATCTCGGTGACCGCGACCCGCGCGCCCTGGCCCGCAAGCGACTCCGCGCAGCCCTTGCCGACGTCGCCGTAGCCGCAGATGAGCACCTTCTTGCCGCCGATCAGCACATCGGTGCCGCGGTTGATGCCGTCGATCAGTGAGTGCCGGGTGCCGTACTTGTTGTCGAACTTGCTCTTGGTCACCGAGTCGTTGACGTTGATCGCCGGGAACGGCAGCTCACCGGCCGCCTCGAACTGATAGAGCCGCAGCACGCCGGTCGTCGTCTCCTCGGTGACGCCCTGCACCGACTCCGCGATCTTGGTCCACTTGTCCTTCTCGGTTTCGAAGCGCTCACGCACCAGCGCCAGGAAGACCTTCCACTCGGCGGAGTCGTCGTCTTCGGCGGGGGGGACCACGCCTGCCTTCTCGTACTGCGCGCCACGCAGCACCAGCATGGTGGCATCGCCGCCGTCGTCGAGGATCATGTTCGCCGGCTCACCCGGCCACGTCAGCATCTGCTCGGCGGCCCACCAGTACTCCTCGAGCGTCTCGCCCTTCCAGGCGAACACCGGGGTGCCCTTGGGCTCCTCGGGGGTTCCGTGCGGTCCGACGACGACGGCCGCGGCCGCGTGGTCCTGTGTGGAGAAGATGTTGCAGGACGCCCACCGCACCTCAGCCCCGAGGGCAACCAACGTCTCGATCAGCACGGCGGTCTGCACGGTCATGTGCAGCGACCCGGAGATGCGCGCGCCCTTGAGCGGCAGCACGTCGGCGTTCTCGCGCCGCAGCGCCATCAGTCCAGGCATCTCGTGCTCGGCCAGCCGGATCTCCTTGCGGCCGAATTCGGCCAGGGACAGGTCGGCGACCTTGAAGTCGATGCCGTTGCGAACATCGGCTGTCAGCCTCTGCCCCGAAACAGTTGGAGCGGTCGTCATCCTCTTAATCCTCACTCGTGGGCGCGTCGCACTTACTTAGCTTTGTTACATATTAGGCGTGTTGGTTCCGGGCACGGTCGCCCGCTAACTCTGCTCGATCACACCGTAGCGTTCGGCAAACGGCGTCATGAGTCTAGCCAGGTCTCGGGCGACGTCATGGTCGGCCTCCGGCGGCATCGAGACATAGCTCATCGCGAGCCTGACGATGGCCCGGGCCAACACCCCCGCGTCCTCTTCGCTGGCGCGCACCCAGCTATGCATGAACGACTCGGTCAACCGCGCCGAACAGCGCGTGATGATCGGCGCGGAGTCGGTGGTGATCAGCTGCAGAAGGTCGGGTTTGGTGGTGCCGGTGAGCAGCGAGATCACCAGCGGATCGGCAGCCGACTCGGCGAAGAAGTCGCGGAACCCTTGCAGGAATGCGGCGTAAATGTCGCCGACGTTGCCGCCGATCGCATCCTCGATCTGGTCCACCAGACCGTCGGCCAGCCTCAGGGCGTAGCCCTGCGCAAGGCCCTGCCGCGAGCCGAATTCGTTGTAGATCGTCTGGCGACTGATGCCCGCGGCCTTCGCGACGTCCGACAGCGTGATCGACGACCAGTCGCGGGTGAGCAGCAATTCCCGCATGCCGTCCAAAATCGAATCGCGCAACAGCACCCGCGACGCCTCGGCGTACGGGATGCGCTGCGCGGTTCGCGGGCTGCGCGGGCTGGTCACAGGCGCAACGCTATCTCTTCCCGTCGCTGCGCTCGCCCAGGCCACTGTCACGAACGTGCAACCTCCACCATCTCGAAATCGGATTTCGCGGCGCCGCAGTCGGGGCAGCTCCAGTCGTCGGGGATGTCGTCCCATCGGGTGCCGGGGGCGATGCCGTCCTCCGGCCAGCCCTTGGCCTCGTCGTACTCGAATCCGCACTGCACGCAGATGAACAGCTTGTAATCCATTTCTTCTTCCTTTCTTGTGTTGACTCTGCGCTGAGGGCGACGGCTACTCGCACTTTCGCGCCGTGAGCGCAGACTCAACGGATCTAGACGGTTTGGAAGTCGACCTTCTCGCGCACTGCACAATCGGGGCAACACCAGTCGTCGGGTATGT
>JAJKIB010000446.1 GCA_021154745.1 Mycobacterium sp. | reverse complement strand
GTGACGTCGATGATCTTGGCGTTGCCGTGGATGCTGGTGGTGATCACGCCGGCCTGCGAGCCGGTGAAGGATCGGGCCTGCGCGCCCAGCGAGTCGATCGCCATGGCGACCAACGCGTTGGAGATCCGCTCGCCGGCGGTTAGCAGCATGTCCATTTCCCGCGGCGGCGGCGCCGGACACACCTGTCTGGCCAGATCAAGCAGGTCGTCGGTGGTGTCGCCCATCGCCGAGACCACGACGACCACGTCGTTGCCCTGCTTCTTGGTTTCGACGATGCGTTCGGCGACGCGGCGGATCCGGTCGGCGTCGGATACCGAGGATCCGCCGTACTTCTGCACGACGAGCGCCACTGTCAAACCTTTCTTGGGCGGGGTTCATCTAAGAATAAAGGGTCTGCGCACCCCAATTAGCCGGTCGGTAGCGGCGCAAGCCTCTCGCGAGGCTGCGGGGAGATCGCCAAAACGCGACAGATCACGATCTGTCCGCAGTCTCGACGCGCTTGCGCAGCTTTAACGCGGCCGAAACACCACAAGCCTGTCTCCGTAACAGAAACATCGGTAACTGTCAGTGAACGGCCTCGCGGGGGCCGCACCACTGCAGGAGATGTTTTATGGATACAGGAACCACAGCATTCATGCTGTGTTGCATCATCGGCCTCACGCTGATGATTCCCGGGCTCGCGCTGTTCTACGGCGGCATGGTTTCGGTCAAGAGCTCGACCAACATGATGATGATGACGTTCGGCGCGGTGGCCATCGTCGGCGTGCTCTGGGTGCTGTTCGGCTTCTCGATGACCTTCGGCACGTCCTACGGCGGCTTTGTCGGAAGCTTCACAGAGTTCGCCGGGATGAAGAACCTCACCGAACCGATGACGACCATCAACGGACTGCCGGTGAGCCTGTTCGCACTCTTCCAGGCGTTGTTCGCGGCGATCACCGTCGCGCTGATCTCCGGCGCGGCAGCCGACCGGATGAAGTTCGGCGCATGGATGGTGTTCGCGACGCTGTGGGCCGTCCTCGTCTATTTCCCGGTCGCCCACTGGGTGTTCGCGTTCGACGGGGTGACCACCGAAGACTCGGTCGGCGGCTGGATCGCCAACAAGCTCAAGGCGATTGACTTCGCCGGTGGCACCGCGGTGCACATCAACGCCGGTGCGGCCGCGCTGGCCGTCGCGATCGTGCTCGGCAAGTCCGCGATGTGGGGCCAGCTGCGCAAGCCGCACAACGTGCCACTGACGCTGCTGGGCGCGGGTCTGCTGTGGGCCGGCTGGTACGCCTTCAACGGCGGTTCGGCCCTCGCCGCGGGCAATTCGGCGGCCATCGTCATGGTCACGACGTTCGTCGCCACCTGCGCGGCCACGCTGGCCTGGCTGGCGGTCGAGAAGATCAAGGACGGTCACGTCACCGGTGTCGGCGCCGCCGCGGGCGCGATCACGGGCCTGGTCGCCATCACCCCGGCCTGTGGTGCCGTCACTCCGGTCGGCGCCATCGTCCTCGGGCTGGTCGCCGGCGCGATCTGCCCGTTCGCCGTCGGACTGAAGTCGCGGTTCGGCTATGACGACTCCCTCGACGTGGTCGGCGTGCACCTCGTCGGCGGCGTCATCGGCACGCTGCTGATCGGCTTCCTCGCCAGCGACGGCATGCCCAACAAGACGAACGGCCTGTTCTACGGCGGCGGTCTCGAGCAGTTCTGGAAGCAGGCGATAGCCGCGGGCGCGGTGATGGCCTACTCGTTCGTGGTGGCTTTCATCATCGCGTATGCGATCAAGAAGACGATCGGCATCCGCATCTCGCCCGAGGAAGAAGAGAAGGGCATCGACGCGCACGTCCACCGGGACGCGGCGTACGAACTGCAGCCCGCCTGACTAGCTCCGGCCGGCGTGGGACCACTCGCCCACGCCGGCCGGCCCCTCACTTCGACAGACAAGGTTGTCCAAGACATGTCTTCTGACCTCGCCACACTGGCCGAACAGTCAGGAACGAAGTTCATCCTCGCGCTGTTCGTCGACCTTCGAGGCAAGCCGTGCGCGAAGCTGGTGCCCGTCGAGGCGGTCAACTTGCTCGCCACCGAGGGCGTCGGCTTCGCCGGATATGCGGTCGGCGCCATGGGCCAGGAGCCCAAAGACCCTGACTTGATGGCTATTCCGGATCCGGCCTCGTTCACGCCGATCCCGTTCATCAAGGACGGCCTTGCCATCGTCCACTGCGACCCGCACGTCAACGGTGAACCGTGGCCGTACGCGCCCCGCGTGATTCTCAAGGCACTGATCCAGCGGACCGCCGACGCCGGCTTCGAGCCCTGGGTCGGGGCCGAGGTGGAGTACTTCCTGCTGCACCGCAACGCCGACGGCAGCCTTTCGGTTGCGGACGCCGCCGACACCGCCGCGCAGCCCTGCTACGACGCCCGCGGTGTCACCCGGATGTATGACCACCTCACCGCGATCTCAGCGGCGATGAACACGCTCGGCTGGTCCAACTACGCCAACGACCACGAGGACGGCAACGGCCAATTCGAGCAGAACTTCCAGTTCGCCGAGGCTCTCACCACCGCTGACCGCGTCGTCACGCTGCGCTACCTGCTGTCGATGATCGCGGCCGAACGCGGCATGGTGGCCACCTTCATGCCCAAGCCGTTCGCCGAGAAGACCGGCAGCGGTTTGCATCTGCACTTGTCGCTGACCAGCGGCGGAACCCCCGTCTTCCCCACTGATGTTGACACCCGCGGCCTCGGCCTGTCCGAGACCGCGTACTCGTTCATCGGCGGGATCCTCGAGCACGCCAGCGCGCTGCAGGCCGTCGTTGCACCAACGGTCAACTCCTACAAGCGAACCGGTGCGACGACGACGGCGTCCGGGGCGTTGTGGGCGCCGAAGACGCCGACCTACGGCGGCAACGACCGCACCCACTACATCCGCGTGCCCGACTCCGCACGCATCGAACTACGCGCAGGTGACGGCTCCGCCAACCCGTACCTGGCGATCGCCGCGGCACTGGGTACGGGCATCGATGGGATCAAGCGCAGCGCGGACCCCGGAGACATTGGAGGCAAGGGACGTTCGCCGCTGCCCCAGACACTGCTGCACGCAGTAGATTCGTTCGTGGGCGACCCCCTGGTCACGGGTGTACTAGACGCCGCGGGCGACGGTGTGGCGGGCTACTTCGCCAACATCAAGCGCGAGGAATTCTTCGCCTACCACAGCGCCGTGACGCCGTGGGAGATCGACCACTACCTGACCGCCTTCTGAACCGTCAAACGTCAAAGGAGACAAGCCATGTGCGGGATCGTCGGGTTGCACCTACGCACCCCGGAGCTCTATCCGCGACTGGGGGAACTGCTCACCGGAATGCTGTGCGAGATGGGCGATCGCGGCAGCGACTCGGCAGGTGTCGCCGTCTACGGCGACCCGATCTGGTCACCCCCGGGGCAGGGTTGCGTCGCCGTGCTGGAAGTCGATCCGACGGCCGACGACCTCGGCCTTGACGTCACCGTGGCCCGGCACGGCGACACATATCTCCTGACCGCCGACGAACCTTCGGACGTGCTATTGGATGCGGTCAAGGCGGCCTACCCGGAGGCGCTGATCGCAGGCTTCGGCACGGACATGGCCGTCCTCAAGGGCGTCGGCCATCCCAGCACACTGGCCGAGGCGTGGGGCCTGGCCAAGGCGCAGGGCTGGCAGGGCGTCGGGCACACCAGGATGGCGACGGAATCCGCGGTGACGCCAGCCGGGTGCCATCCCTACGCGGTCGGTCCCGGACAGTGCATGGTGCACAACGGCTCGTTCGCCAACCACGCCACCATCCGCCGCGAGCTCCGTGCTGGCGGTGTTGGATTCGACAGCGACAACGACACAGAGGTGGGTGCGCGGTTCATCGCCAAGCAGCTGGCCGATGGTCGCGACGTGGACGCTGCTTTGAAGGAACTGTGTGCGACGTTCGACGGGTTCTACACCCTGCTGGTGTCCAACCGCGACTCGTTCGCGGTGGTGCGTGACGCGATCGCCTGTAAGCCGGCCGTCATCGCCGAGACCGAGGATTGGGTGGCGATGGGCAGCGAATACCGCGCGCTGGCAGGACTTCCCGGTGTCGAGAACGCGAAGATCTGGGAGCCGGAGCCGGAGGTGATCTACGCATGGACACGCTGACCGCATTCGATCTGCACGTGACATCACTACGTGAGGTGAACAGCGCCCTGCACGCCGCAGATCTGACCGGTGAGTTCGTGATCGCGCATCCAGACGGCGCGCACAACGTCGCCGTCGGCGTCGACGCGCCGGTGACGGTGACAGTCGAGGGACATGTCGGCTACTACGCCGCGGGCATGAACCAGCAGGCCGAGATCGCGATCAACGGCAACGCGGGCACCGGCGTCGCCGAGAACATGATGAGCGGCACGGTCTGGGTCAAGGGCAGCGCGTCGCAGTCGGCAGGTGCCACCGCCCACGGTGGTCTGCTGGTGATCGAAGGCAATGCCGCCGCACGATGCGGCATTTCGATGAAGGGAGTCGACATCGTGGTGGGCGGCGATGTCGGTCACATGAGCGCGTTCATGGCGCAGGCCGGACGCCTGGTGATCCGCGGCAACGCCGGCGAGGCGCTCGGCGACTCGATCTATGAAGCCCGCATCTACGTTCGCGGCGACGCCGCCTCGCTGGGCGCCGACTGCGTCGCCAAGGAAATGCGGCCCGAGCACCACAAGGAGCTCGAATACCTGCTCAATGCGGCGGGTTTCGAAGCTGACGACACGGCGGCCTACACCCGCTACGGTTCGGCGCGCAACCTTTACCACTTCCACGTCGACAACGCTTCGAGCTACTGATGACATACACCAGCGACGAGCGGGCTCGTCTTGGCCTGCGCGAGTCCGCCACATTTGACCGGCCGACGATCGCGGCCATCCAGCGAGCCGCCGAAACCGGCATCTACGACATCCGCGGGTGGGGCGCCAAGCGGCCACTACCGCATTTCGACGACCTGCTGTTCCTCGGCGCGTCGATGTCGCGCTACCCACTGGAGGGGTACCGCGAGAGGTGCGGCACCGACGTGGTTCTTGGCGACAGGTTCGCCAAACACCCGCTGCACCTCGATGTTCCGGTGACCGTCGCCGGGATGTCGTTCGGCGCGCTGTCCGGCCCCGCCAAAGAGGCGCTGGGTCGCGGCGCCAGCGAAGTGGGCACGTCGACCACCACCGGCGACGGAGGCATGACGCCCGAGGAACGCGGACAGAGCAAATACCTTGTGTACCAGTACCTTCCGTCGCGGTACGGCATGAACCCCGACGATCTGCGCAAGGCCGACGCGATCGAGGTGGTCCTGGGCCAGGGCGCCAAACCCGGCGGCGGCGGAATGCTGTTGGGCCAGAAGATCTCCGAACGCGTAGCGGGGATGCGCACCTTGCCCGAGGGCATCGACCAGCGCTCGGCCAGCAGGCACCCCGACTGGACGGGACCCGACGACCTGACCATCAAGATCAATGAACTGCGCGAGATCACCGATTGGGAGAAGCCGATCTACGTGAAGGTCGGCGCCACCCGCACCTATTACGACGTGAAGCTGGCCGTGCATGCCGGCGCTGACGTCGTGGTCGTCGACGGTATGCAGGGCGGCACCGCCGCCACCCAGGAGGTGTTCATCGAGCATGTCGGCATCCCGACGCTGGCCGCGGTGCCTCAGGCGGTGCAGGCGCTCGCGGAGCTCGGCGTGCACCGGAAGGTGCAGTTGATTGTCTCGGGCGGTATCCGCACCGGCGCCGACGTGGCCAAGGCGCTAGCGCTTGGCGCCGACGCCGTCGCGATCGGCACCGCAGCGCTGATCGCGTTGGGCGACAACCATCCTCGCTACGCCGCCGAGTACGAGAAGCTCGGCAGCGCCGCCGGCTTCTTCGACGACTTCCAGGACGGCGCCGATCCGGCGGGGATCAGCACGCAGGATCCCGAACTTGCCGCGCGGTTCGATCCCGTCGAGGGCGGCCGTCGGTTGGCGAACTACTTGCGGGTGCTGACGATGGAGGCGCAGACGATCGCCCGTGCCTGCGGCAAGGCCCACGTGCGGCACCTCGAGCCAGAGGACCTCGTCGCGGTGACGATTGAGGCGGCTGCGATGGCCCGGGTGCCGCTGGCCGGAACCAACTGGGTACCGGGGCAATGACCACCGCGGACGTCGTCATCGTTGGCGGCGGGATCGAGGGCGCGGCCGCCGCGTGGGCGCTGAGCCAGCGCGGTGTCACGAATGTCGTTGTGGCCGAGCGTAATACCGTCGCGTCTGGGATGACCGGCAAATCCAGTGGCATCGTCCGCTGTCACTACGGGGTCACCTCGTTGGCCGCCATGGCCACCGCCGGACTCGAGGTGTTCGAGAACGCCGACGAGATCTTCGGCACTGATATCGGCTTCCGGCAGACCGGATACGTCGTCGGCGTCGGCGAACCCGACGTCGAGTCGCTGCGCAAGAACCTGGCTGCCCAACGGGCCGTCGGAGTGCAGACCGAGGAGATCGACCGGTCCGAGGTGGCGCGCATATGGCCGTTCGCGGATCTGTCGCCGTTCGAGGCATTCGGGTGGGAAGTGCGCGGCGGTTATGGCGACGCGTACATGACCGCTCAGGCGTTCGCTGCCTCGGCGCGTGCGGCCGGTGTCCGAATACGCCAGGGGACAACGGTAACCGGGCTGCTCGTCGACGGTGGTCGCGTCACCGGCGTCCGGCTCGCCGACGGCAGCGAGATCTGGGCAGGCACCGTCGTCGTCGCAACGGGCGTTTGGACGAAGCCGTTCCTCGCGCGATACGGCGTCGATGTTCCGATCCGGGTAGTGCGTGAGCAGATCGTCACGATTGCGCCCGGGATTGAAGTTGGCCCCGTCCCTGTCTTCTCCGATCTGGTGTCGCTGCAGTACGTCCGGCCGGAAGTCGGCGGCGACATCCTGTTCGGCAACAGCGATCTGTCCGACGTCGAGGAGGCCGATCCGGACAACTACCTCAACCGCGCGACCGATATGTTCATCGACCTCACCGTCGACAAGGTCGGCACCCGCTTCCCCGGATTCACCAATGCGGCGATCAGCGGTAGCTACGCGGGCTGCTACGACGTCACGCCGGACTGGAACCCGGTGATCTCGACGACCGGGCTCGACGGTCTCGTGGTCGCGGCCGGTTTCAGCGGACACGGGTTCAAGATCGCGCCCGCGGTGGGTCGGCTCGTCGCCGACTTGGTCGTCGACGGGCACAGCGGTGACCCACGCATCCCGCATTCTGATTTCCGACTGACCCGGTTCGCCGAGGGTGACCTGCTGAAGAGCCCGTATCCGTATGTCGGTGCGGGGCAGATGCGATGATGGTGTCCCAGTGAGCGATGTTCCACTTCTTCGCAACAAGTCCGGCACGGCACGAGACCGTGATCCGCACGAGCCCGTCGAGGAGCTCGAGTTCGAGGCCGCGATCGGTCGTAATGTACGGCAGCTGCGGCAACAGCAGGGTCTCACCGTCGCGGAAATGGCTGCCCGCGTTGGCATTTCCAAGGCGATGATGTCCAAGATCGAAAACGCGCAGACGTCGTGCAGCCTCAGCACACTTGCGTTGCTGGCCAAGGGTTTCGACGTGCCGGTCACCAGCTTGTTCCGCGGCGCCGAAGTCGAGCGCCCGGCAGCGTTCGTCAAGGCGGGCACCGGCGCGCGGATCGTGCGAAACGGCACCAAGGAAGGCCACGAGTACCAGCTGCTCGGGTCACTGCGGGGGGAGCACAAGCGGCTCGAGTGCCTGCACGTCACGCTGTCGGAGAAGAGCCAGACCTATCCGCTGTTCCAGCATCCGGGCACCGAGTTCATCTACATGCTGGAAGGAGTGATGGATTACAGCCACAGCCGCTCGGTGTACCGGCTGCGTCCGGGTGACTCGCTGCAGATCGACGGGGAGGGCGCGCACGGCCCTGTCGATCTGGTCCAGGTGCCGATCCGCTTCCTGTCGGTGATCGCGTTCCCGGATTCTCAGGTGTAGTGCCCCTCCTGCGGTGACCGTAGCCCGCGTCAGGAACAGGCCTTTTCCAACTCCGCCAGGTTGTTGGATATCCGTGCGTTGAGCGCGGCCATCTCGTAGACCGCCGGCGGCGCAGGCGCACCGGGAGCCCTCGACTCCGCTTGGGATCGCACCAGTGGCAGCTTTCCGACGAACTCGCCGGCGAGGGTGGCGACGGTCGTGCTGGTGCGGGCCAGGTCAGGGGAGGTCACCTTCTGGGCGCGTTCCGCCAGCCCGTCGGCCCACGCCTGATAGGCGGCGTCCTCGCCCACCGTGGGAACTCCCTGCTCGTCACCGGTCTTGGACTCAATGTGCTCGGCCTGGGCGCGATTGAAGTCCAGCAGGTCCTTGACCGGACGGCATTCCTCGGACGGACGGTCAAACACCGTGTAGGACAATACAATCGCCACTACTGCCACCGCCGTCACCGCGATGACGGCCCACCATCGCCGTTCCAGCTTCATCGCTCGAACCTAGCCGTAGAGCTTGGCCGCGGCCACCGCGACATCCGTGACGACGTCGCAATGCACGCCGCCGCTGTCCACCATGACCGCGGGCCGGATCACCACCTCGCCGGTGCCGCCGAAACCGCCGCCGAACAGCTTGCGCCGCATCGGTGCGCCGACGAACGCCACCGCCGAGCAGAACGTCTGGTCGACGAGCAGCTCGACATCGTCGCGCTCGCGGTGCTGCCGTGTCTCGGTCGCCATGTCGTACATCTTCGGCTCGAGCGACACCTGTATCGGCACGACGTCTTTGCCCTGCGAGAGCCGGAAGTTGCACTCGTATGGTCGCGAGCGGGTGACGTCCCATCGCTCGACCTCGGCGGCGACCACGGACAGCACCTGGCACGGATCCCGCTCGGCCAGCGCGCTGGGATAGACGGCGACCGCGTCGCGAACCGGGAGCCGCAACGACTCCACGATCGGGGCCATGGCACGGGCGAGGCGCTGGGCGAAATCGCAGTTCTCCTCGGCGATGAGTCCGACGCGCACGAACGGCTGATCGGGTTGCCGCAGCGGCTGGGCGCCCGGCAGCAGTGACAAATTGAGCGGCAACAGGTAATCACACGATCCGGGATACGACTCGTAGACAGGCAGTCCGCCGGCCAAGAATGCGACGGGCTGGCCGACCATTCGGTTCAGGATCACTTCGATGCTGGCGTAGCGACGGCTCGCCTCGCCGGCCACCTTGATGTCGATATCGCATTCGTCGAATGCGAAAAGCGTTCCCACCGAGCCGATTTCGCCGATCCTGGCGAGTGCATCGCGGGTCAGCAAGCCACACGGGTCGATCCGTCGCATGGCACGCAGATATGCCAGCGTGGCGACCTCACCGGGATCCACCCGCTGCCCGTAGGTGGCGACATCGCCAGCGAAGAAGTAGGCCGCATCGACCTCGCGGGGACCCATCGCCGGAGCCCCGTGGATGTCGCGGTCGCACCCGGCGAGCAGCGCAATGGCCAGCAGCATCGTGGCGGCCAGCTGCCTCACCGATTCAGTGTGGCATAGCTGGAGTTTTGGCCTCTCAGCCAAGCTTGATACAGTGGGCGCGTGCAGCGGGTGCTCCTTCTCGGCAGCCGCGACGGGGTCTGATCCAGACCGGCTTCCCGTCGCGGGTGTTCGCGATGCGCCGGTCTCGACCTTTTGAGGTCCCACCCCAAACTCCCGGAGCAACCATCGTGACCACGTTTTCCAAACCCGCACCTGATTCTCCTGACGCCTTCTCGTCAGCACGCACCATCAACAAGCCGGCCGGCGCGCCCAACCCCGGCCAACCCGCCTGGAACACCCAGCGCACCACGTCGATGCCGGTCAGCCGGTATCGCACGTTTGCCGAGGAAGTCGAACCTGTCACGCTGGCGGATCGCACTTGGCCCGACCGCGTCGTCGACCACGCACCGATGTGGTGTGCGGTCGACCTGCGCGACGGCAACCAGGCCCTGATCGACCCGATGAGCCCGGCCCGCAAGCGCCGCATGTTCGAGCTGCTGGTCCGGATGGGCTACAAGGAGATCGAAGTCGGGTTCCCGTCGGCCAGCCAAACCGACTTCGACTTCGTCCGCGAGATCATCTCCGACGGCGCCGTCCCCGATGACGTCACCATCCAGGTGCTCACGCAGTGCCGCCCGGAACTGATCGAGCGGACGTTCGAGGCATGCGAGGGCGCGCCGCGCGCGATCGTGCACTTCTACAACTCGACGTCGATCCTGCAGCGGCGGGTGGTGTTCCGCGCCGACCGCGAGGCGGTCAAGGCCATCGCCACCGATGGCGCGCGCAAATGTGTCGAGGAAGCCGCGAAGTATCCCGGCACGCAGTGGCGGTTCGAGTACTCGCCGGAGTCCTATACCGGCACCGAGCTGGAGTATGCGAAGGACGTGTGCGACGCCGTCGCCGACGTCATCCAGCCGACGCCGGAGTGGCCACTGATCGCCAATCTGCCCGCGACGGTCGAGATGGCCACGCCGAACGTCTACGCCGACTCGATCGAGTGGATGAGC
>JAJKIB010000445.1 GCA_021154745.1 Mycobacterium sp. | reverse complement strand
GGTGAGGAATGTCGTCGTTGGCGGCGCAACCGTCGTCGTCGGTGTGGGCGGAGGCGGAGGCGGCGCGCTGGTGATCGTGACGGTCTCGACAGGCGGTGGGCTCGACGGCGGCGGTGCCGCGCTGGTGGGTGGTTTGGCCGACGTGGCGGTACTCGGCGGATCTGTGGCCTTGGTGCTGTCGGTCGCACTCGTCAGCGCGACCGCGACCCCACCGACGGCGACCAACGCGACGACGGCGGCCAGCCCGAACACCAACTGCGGCAGCCGATGCCAGGCCTTCCGCGGCTCCTCGATCGGCTCGGTCGCCGGCACGTACTGCACCGACGGGCGAGCGCCCGTCACGCCCGTGTCGTAAACGTCACCGGTGTACGGCACGACGTCGTCGGCGATGTCGTCGTCCTGGGACCAGGCGAGCGCGCGAAACGTCGCCGACCCCGGCGCGTCGATCGGATCCGGACCAATCACCGGCACCACCGGCGCCACCCCGGTTTTCGCGTCGGCCTCCGAGCCGTAGCCGGCGAACAGCGCGGCGCCAACGGCGGCGTCCACCGCCGGCTGGGGTGTCGTCACCACCGGCGCCTGTGAGTGCTCGGACAGTCGCTGGGTGATCAGCGGAATGCTGGCGCCACCACCGATGGTGACCACCGACGAGACGTTCGACCAGCTAATCCTGTTGCGTACCAACGCATTTTCCAGCGCGGCGAGCACCCCGTCCAGCGGCTGCGCGATAAGGCTTTCCAACTCGGCGCGGGTCAGCCGGATCCCTGAGCGGTAGCCGGGCAGTTCGGCGATCAGTTCGGTGACCGTCTCCGCCGACAGCCGCTCCTTGGCGTTGCGGCACTCCTCGCGCAGCCGAGCGAGCGAACCGACCGCCGCGGTGCCCGCGGGGTCGATGCCACCGGCGGTGGCGATGCCGTCTATGACGTGGTTCAGCAGCGCCTGATCGATCAGGTCGCCGGAGAACTCGGTGTAGCGGGTGGTGTCCTCCATCGGCTCGAACGCCGCTGCAGCATCCGCCAGCGTGATGCTGGTGCCGCCGCCGCCGAAGTCAAGCAGCGCCACCACGCCGTGCCGGCTCAGCCCGGGATTGACATGCAGTGTCGTCAGCGACGCGACCGCGTCGGAGACCAGCCGGGCCGGCATGCCGTTGGGCGCCAGGGTGGGGTTGGTCCGCATCGCGGTGCGCAGCGCCCACAGTGTCGACGTCCCCCAGTGCGCCGGAACGGCGATCGCGGTCTCCGCAGATGGTTGACCACCGGCGGCGTACACCATCGCCTGTAGAGCGTCGACCAGTAGCTGGTCGGCCTGATGCGACGACCCGTCGGCCGCCACCAGCGGCACCGGGTCGCCGACCCGCTCCACAAACCCGGTCAGCACGATGCCGTCGGCGTGCGCTGAAGGCACGCCGACTTCCGGCGCGGCATGGCCGAACAGGGTCAACACCGAACGCCGTATCACGGGTTGATTGCCGACACGTGCCGCGACCAGGTTGGTCGTCCCGATCGACAACCCCAACGGGTCGCTCATAACGGACCACACGATAGCGGGCGGTGATGACCAATTCCGTTAGACACTCCGCTTTTTGGGCCGCATTGCCAGCGGATCGGACTCAACCCCATAGCCGGACACAGAATTCGGTGTCGCAGCAACGACATACCGGTGCCGCAGCCCAGCTGGGCCCATTCCCGAGCTACGCTTGGGTTTGGTCCTTGCCGGTCTGGGTAAAGCCATGGCCATGACTTCTCTGTGGCTCGCCGACCGAATCGATCGGCCCTCACCGCCGAACCCTCTGGTTGAGGCGGACCGTACCGCCGATGTCGCGGTGGTCGGCGCTGGGCTCACCGGGTTGATCACCGCGGTGCTGCTGGCCCGGGCCGGCAAGGACGTTGTCGTGCTGGAGGCCCACTCCGCGGGTGCCGGCGCCACCGGCAACACCACCGCGAAGATAAGCCTGCTGCAGGGCACCAAGATGTCGAAGATCGTCGGCAAGCACGGTCCGAAGATCGCCGAGCAGTATGTGCAGGGCAATCGCGAGGGCCAGGAGTGGTTGGTCCAGCATTGCGACGCGCACGGCATCCCGGTACAGCGGGAGGATGCCTACACCTACGCGCAGTCCGATGAGGGTGTCGCCACGGTCCGCGACGAATTGGACGCCTGCACGGCCGCGGGACTGGAGGTCGAGTGGGCGGACGACGTCGATGTGCCGTTCCCGTATCACGGCGGTGTCCGGCTGGCACATCAGGCGCAGTTCGATCCGATGCCGCTGCTGGACAGCTTGGTCGTCGAGCTCGACGAACACGGCGGACGGATGGCGCAAGGCGTTCGCGTGCAACGTGTTTCGGGTAAGGGCGACGGATTGGCACTGCACGTGCGCACCACCGGCGGTGACGAATTCGACGTGCACGCCAAGCAATGCGTGCTTGCGACCGGCATTCCGATCCTGGACCGCGGCGGCTTCTTCGCGCGGGTGAAGCCCAACCGCTCGTACTGCATGGCCTACCAGGTGCCGGGCAACATCACTCACGGCATGTACATCTCCGCCGACTCGCCCACCCGCTCAGTGCGTTATGCGCCGACGCCTGCCGGTGATCGGCTGATCGTCGGCGGTGCCGGTCATCCGGTGGGCCGCGAGAAGAGCCCGGCATCCTCGGTGCAGGAACTGGATTCGTGGGCCAGGAAGAATTACCCCGGCGCTGTGCAGACGCACTACTGGTCGGCCCAGGACTACACGCCGGCTGACGAGTTGCCGTACGTCGGCCCTATCCTGCCGGGCAACGACAAGATCTTCGTCGCAACGGGTTTCGACAAGTGGGGCATGACCAACGGCACCGCCGCCGCACTGGCGTTGTCGAGCCGAATCCTTGGCGGGCGGATGGATTGGGCGAACGCGTTCGCCAGTTGGAGCCCCCACGAGCTGTCGGGCATTCCGAAGGCGTTGCAGGTCAACCTCGAGGTCGGGTTCAACCTGGCGAAGGGCTGGATCATGCCGGTGACGCGGATCGGCGACCGCACACCAAGCGACGGCGGTGTGGTCAGCGGACCGCCATGGGACTTGGAGGCCCGCAGCGTGGTCAACGGCGTCGAGCACCGGGTGTCACCGGTATGTCCGCACCTGGGCGGGATCGTCAACTGGAACGACGCCGACGAATCGTGGGAGTGCCCGCTGCACGGCTCGCGTTTCGCGCCCGACGGGACGTTGCTCGAGGGCCCGGCGACGCGCAATCTGACTGCGGCTCAATAGACTCCGCCTCAGACGAAAAGACCCTGCGCATCGCTGCCGACCCGATGACACCAACGACGATCAACCCGATTCCAGCCGACGATGCCGGTCACCACAACGAACGGTGGCAGCCAATCGAATATCCGCGCCCACGACTTCGACTGGCCCGTCGCGTAGTCCGGGTAGAACTCGGTGAACGATCCGGCGAAGATGATCGCGGCGAGCGGCACAATCCAGGCGGTCCAGAAGTTGTCGTTGTCACGCAGCACCGCATCGCCATAGGCGCCGACGAGAGCCGAGACGAGAAACGCCCCCGCCCACACGGCGGAGATCATGTAGTTGATCCGCAGGAACAACGGCTCGGCCCAGCGCTCGCGGGGAGTGGTGTCCTTAGCGTATGCCAGCGTGAACGGCCTGCGGATCAGCAGCGTCACGATCGCGAACGCGGCCAACGCGATATTACTCAGCTCACCGGCCCACAGCTCCAGCCAGTCGATCGTGGAATCTGACGCCATCAACCCGAGGATGGCGAGAACGCCGAAGTAGGCAACGGTGAACACCTCGAGCAGGTGCACCGGAACACCGCGCCGCGAGCCTACCCACAGTGTCAGCAGTGCCAGACCCAACGCGGCGGATGCGGCCTCCTCAAACCGGCCCGGGCCGGACACCACACCCATCAACACCCACGGTGCTATCCCTGCGAAGGGAGATTTGACGTAGCTGTCAATGAATTTCATGACCGGACTCTATGCGGTCGAGCCCCGCTGTGTTGCAATGTCGGCCATGGCTGACATCGACGAGATCAAGCAAGTCAAGTACCGGTACCTGCGCGCGCTCGACACCAAGCACTGGGACGACTTCGCCGACACGCTGACCGAGGATGTGGTCGGCAGGTACGGAGAGTCGATCGGTGAGGAGCACCATTTCAAGAACCGCGACGAGTTGGTCACCTTCATGCGCTCGTCTCTCGGGCCCGAGATCCTCACCGAGCACCGCGTCACCCATCCCGAGATCACCGTCGACGGCGACGAGGCGTCGGCTATCTGGTATCTCCAGGACCGGGTGATCGCACCGGATTTCAACTTCATGCTGATCGGTGCGGGCTTCTATCACGACCGCTATCGCAGGACCGGCGAGGGCTGGAAGATCAGCGAGACCGGCTACGACCGCACCTACGATGCGTCCATGTCGACTGAGAACCTCAACTTCAAGGTGAAAGCCGGTCGCGCGCTTAACATTTGACGACTACTGAGTGATCGCGATCAGCGCGCCCGGTCGCAGCCAGCGCATGATCTCCACCAGGGTGCCGTCGTCGATCGCCACACACCCTGCGGTGGCACCGCCGTCGGTGGTGTGCAGGAAGAACGCGCCGCCGTTGCCGGGCACCCGAGCCTTGTTGACGCCCATCACGACTGCGTGCGCGTACTGCGGGATCTCCAGGTTCTCAGTGCCGCTGTCGGGCGACGTGTCGAACGGGCACTGCGCCTTCTTGCATACCTGCATGGTGTTGTAGGTCGGGCTCTTCATGTCGCCGTCCCACCAGTGGTCGGGACCGACCTGGACGTATTGCAGGCCACCACCAGGATTCGGTGCTGTGCCGAACGCAAAGTCCAAGGTATAGATGCCCAGCGGGGTGGCCATGTTGCCATCGTGGGTCTCGGCGGCCATCCCGTTGGCGCCGACGTGCGCCGGGATGCCGGCCCGCAAGGGTTCCCATCCCGTCGCGCCGCGCTGGAAGACGTCCATCTTGGCCGACGAACCACCGTCTCCTACAACGGAAATCACCTGGGTGGCACTGCCGACCTGCGGGGCGAACCACGGCGTGTACTCGGCGTGGGCGACAGGCGCCGCGGTCACATAGACGGCTGCTGCGCACAGCAGAGCCAACAGTCGGCGCACCGGTTCATCGTCAGCGGTGTCACAGCCAAGGTCAAGTAAAGGTTCAGACACGATTGAAGGCAGCCCGATCCGGCTACGCAGATGTCATGCAATTTCTGCCGTTACGAGGGCGCCGACGCGGCATCCGGCAAATCGGCCAGGGCCTGGGCACCTTGGACCGAGAGGTGTTCGAGGCCGTCGCGGAGTCGCCCAGCCCGCTGCTGGACGCCACGATGCCCCGGCTCAGCCGCGCAGCGGACCACTCGAAGCTGTGGCTTGCCATCGCGGCGGCGATCGCCGCGCTGGGCGGCCAGTCGGCGCAGCGCGGCGCGGTGCGCGGGGTGCTCTCGCTTGCGGTGACCAGCCTGTTCACCAATCAAGTCGCCAAGCGGGTGTGGCGCAGGCCAAGGCCGAACCGGCTCATGGTGCCGCTGGCCAGGCGGACGCATCGATCGCCGACGTCGAACTCGCTGCCGTCCGGTCACTCGGCGAGCGCAGCGGCGTTCGCGGTCGGCGCCGGTCTGGAGAGCCCGCCGCTGGGTTTGGGACTGGCGCTGCTGGCCGGATTGGTCGGCCTGTCCCGGGTTGCGACCGGCGTGCACTATCCCGGTGACGTTTTCGCCGGCTTCGGCATCGGCGCGGGCATCGCCGTGCTTGGCGCGCGAGTGGTACCGCCGATCGCTGTGCCGAAGGTGCCGATCGCGGACCCGCTGAGGGTGGACGCCCGCGAACGCCCCGGCGGCGACGGTGTGGTGTTGGTGGTCAACCCGCCGTCAGGTGGCGGGACGGGCGCTCGCATCGTCGAAGAGGTGCGAGAGTCCTTGCCGCGGGCGGAGATCGTCGAACTGGGCGAGGACGACGATGTAGAAGAGGTCCTGCGCAAGGCGGCGCGGCGGGCGGAAGTGCTCGCAGTCGGAGGCGGTGACGGGACGGTGTCATGTGCGGCCGGTGTGGCGCTGGAAGAGGGAGTGCCGCTGGCCGTCTTCCCCGGCGGCACGTTCAACCATTTCGCGAAGGACATCGGCTGCGACAGTGTCGGCAAGACGGTCGACGCAGTCCGGCGGGGCACTGTCGCCTGCGTCGACATGGTGTGCCTCAACGAGGGTCATATGGTGATCAACACTGCCAGCGTCGGCGCATACCCGGCGTTCGTGCAGACGCGCGAGAGGCTCGAGCACAAGATCGGCAAGCCGCTGGCGAGTCTGTACGCGATGCTGCACACGCTGTGGCGCGACGAGCCGGTGCGCATCGCGTACGACAACAAGACGCTGCAGACCTCGCTGTTCTTCCTCGGCAATTCGACATATCTTCCATCGGGAATCGCGCCCTCGCGGCGGGCCCGAATGGACGACGGCCTGCTGGACGTGCGAATTGTGGAGACCGGCCGCAGGTTCAGCAAGCTGCGCATCCTTGCCGCGCTTGCACTGGGCCGGCTGGAGCGCAGCCCGCTGTATCACGAGCTGCGCGTGCCTGAGTTCACCTTCAAGGCGGTGGACGGGCCGACGGTACTGGCCCACGACGGAGAGGTCGGGACCGAGGTCACCGAGGCCACCTTCAACGTGCGGTATCGAGCGCTGCCGGTGTTTCGTCCGTTACCGTGACCGGCCGCGACGGAGGGACCATCAGCAAGCACGCGACGAAGTATGCGTAGCCGAGCGCCCATCCGGCGATCACGTCGGATGGATGGTGCACGTTGAGCACGACGCGGCCGACTCCAATTAGGAGGACGACTACGGCACCCAGCGCGACGAGCCAAACCCGCAGCGGGCGGCCCACGACGGGAAGGACGACGGTCAGCAGTGCCAGCACCGCTACCATCACGCCCAACGCGTGCCCGGACGGAAACGAGGTCGAGGGTGCCAAAACCAAGGCAGTGGCGGGGCGAGGGCGGTTGGCCGCGTACTTGGCGATCTCGGTGATGAGTCCGGCCAATTCAACGCTGATCACGAGGAACATCGCGACGCGAACATTGCGGCGCACGAGCGACACGACGATGACGACCAGAGTCACCAGCCGGAAGACGGTCGGTCCGAGCACGGTGCAGAAGACGTTCCACCACGTCACCCAGCCCGGGTGAAGGACGTCGTAGCGATGCGTGGCCTCCAGCAAGGACGAGTCAACAGTCGTCAGCCAGTTCCACTGCAACGCATAGCCGATCCACATCAGCGCATACACCGCGACGGCCAGGGCCGCCGACGCGGTCAGCCAGATGTTGCGCGGTGTCATCCCACCAGTCTGCGGCGTGCCGTTAGGGTGACTGCACATGGCTGTGTTTCTGCGGAAGCTGCTGGGTATCGGCAAGCTGCCGGACGAGTTGCGCGCCGAGGTCGAGGCCGAGGGCATCATTCACATGGCCGAATACGTCGCGGTCACACGGCGGTTCACCGGCCGGGTGCCCGGCATGCGTTCAGCGGGCAGCATCTCGAGTTACGTGGGCTCGCTGGTGCTGACCAATCAGCGGGTGCTCGGCACGTTGTCGTCGGTGCCCAAGTTGGCGGGCCGAACCATCGATCTGCGCTGGGACGCGCCGCAGGTGGGCGCCGTCAAGGCCGAGCTGTCCGAGACCGGTCTGCTGCTCGACGTCAACGTCGCCGAGGTCGACCAGCGCTGCACGGGTCATCTCTCGCTGCATTACAAGGACGCGATCCCCGAGGACGTCCTCATGCGGTTGCCCCGTCGATCCATGGCTTTCGATGTGCCGCCCGAGTATGTATTCCGCGCGGTCGGCGTGCCGTACCACCCGTAGTTCTGCGAAAAGCGTTAGAACGGTGGCGGTTTATTGCGTTCGGCGACGTACTCGTCGTTAAGTCTGCGTTCGGCTTCGATGCGGCGGGCGAGGTTCTCGGCTCGGGTGCGCCGGCGCTTGGGCATCATGAGCCCGCGGTTGCTTTTCGGTTCAACTCTCGGTTCGTGTCCGAGCGCCCACAAAGTGCCGGTGGGTCGGCACAGTGTTGGAAAGAGCAAGACGCTACCGGGTTTGGTGGTATAGGTGTGCCCGGTCGGTGAAGTCAAGATGAGGGTGCCGTCGGAAAGTTGCTGCTCGCGCCACCCGCCGACTCCGCAGTAGAACGTTTTTAACAGATGATGAAAACGGCAGTAACACTTGAGGTTTGAAGCGTGCGTCGGCCCGACCGGGTAGGGCACCGTGTGGTCGAGATCGCAGCCGTAGGCGGGTTTGTCACAACCCGGCCAGCGGCACGTCAAATCTCGACAGCGCACAAAATCGGCCAGCGCCCTCGACGGGGCATAGCGCGGTTCGGGCGGCGCATCGCCCGGGTGGCGGATCTCGCGCACAGTGGCGCGCTCCGGGAGTGGCGCCAGTAGCGGCGCGGGCAGCACCCCGCCACCAACCACGAATGCTGGCCGCGCCGGGCATGACTCGGGCGGCACCACGGGAGACTCAGCTGCCGGGGACCGGCAGAAGGCGGGCGGCAGCGCGCCGCGCTCGGAAAGTTGGGCGGTTCCAACGGGCGCGGCATCGGCCGGGAGTTCGGCGGCTGGCACTGGTTCGTCGACCTCACGTTCGGCAGCCGATGGGAATTCTCCGACGGGCCCGCCATCGTCGATGTCAACCTCAACGGTCGGTGCGGGGTCGGCCGGCGGGCCATCTGCCTCCGCGCGGGCCGCTTCGACGGTCGCGGCCTCGGCAACCACGTGGATCACCGTCGTGGGCGCCGGGGTGGCGTCGCGTTGCGCGGCGGGGCAGTCGGTGCTGCCGCACTGGCAGGCCAACTG
>JAJKIB010000444.1 GCA_021154745.1 Mycobacterium sp. | reverse complement strand
GCCTTAGCCCGCACCACCTCACGATGGGCACCCGACTGCGACCGCGCCACCGACTCCAACAACTCACGCTGCCCCGCCGAAATCTCCGACGCTGCGACCGGCTTCCTCATGGAGGGATCCTATCGAACCAAACCCCAACTATTTGCGCGACACACCACTAGCTACGTCATGACAGCGAACCCCGGCACCGCTGATCTGCGGCGCCCGGGTTCGCGGGTGTGAAAGGTCAGCCCAGCACGGTGGCCGGGTCGGCGTAGGGCAGGTCGAGGTCGGCTGCCACCTGCTCGGAGAGCAGCGTGCCATCGTGTGTGGACAGACCCTTGGCGAGCGCCGGATCGGCCTGGCAGGCGGCCTGCCAGCCCTTGTCGGCGAGTTTCAGCACGTACGGCATCGTGGAGTTGGTCAGCGCGTAGGTCGATGTGCGGGGCACCGCGCCTGGCATGTTGGCCACGCAGTAGAACAGCGTGTCGTGCACGGCGAACGTTGGGTCGTCGTGGGTGGTGGGTCGCGAATCCTCGAAGCAGCCGCCCTGGTCGATGGCGATGTCGACCAGCACCGCGCCCGGCTTCATATGCGCCACAGTAGAATGCGTCACCAGCTTGGGTGCCTTGGCGCCGGGCACCAGCACCGCGCCGATCACCAGGTCGGCCTTCTTGACCGCATCCTCGAGCTCGAGGAGCGACGAGTACCGGGTCTCGATCCGACCGCCGAACTCGGCGTCCACCTCACGGAGTTTGTTGATGTTGACGTCGAAGACGGTGACATGTGCGCCCATTCCCGCGGCGACGCGGGCGGCGTTGTAGCCGGCGGTACCGCCACCGATGACCACCACGTCAGCAGGCGCGACACCCGGCACACCGCCCATCAGGACGCCGCGGCCGCCGTGGCTGCGCATCATGTGATAGGCACCGACCTGGGCCGACAGCCGTCCGGCGACCTCACTCATCGGGGCGAGCAGCGGCAGCGCACGGTCGGCGGTCTGCACGGTTTCGTAGGCGATCGACGTGGTGCCCGACGCGAGCAGGGCGTCGGTGCACCGCTTAGAGGCCGCGAGATGCAAATAGGTGAAGAGTGTCTGACCCTTGCGCAGCCGCGAGTATTCGGCCTCGATCGGCTCCTTGACCTTCAGCAGCAGCTCCGCCTCGGACCAGACTTCGTCGGCGCCGCTGATCAGCTGAGCGCCGACCCGCTTGAAATCGGCATCGGTGATCGCCGAACCCTCGCCCGCGCCGGATTGGATGATCACCTCGTGGCCACGGTGGACCAGCTCGGCGACACCCGCCGGGGTGATGGCGACTCGATACTCGTTGTTCTTGATCTCGGTCGGGATTCCGACGCGCATGACGGCTCCTAAAAGTCGTGTTGGTACCTAGAATTGTGAAGAACTGTCGGTGATATGGCAATCACCGCGAAGACAATTCGATAGAATGCGGTCGTGTCAGAAGAATCGACAAATTCGCAAGTGGCAACAGCCCGGCCACCGAAGGATGTTCAGCGCGTCGAAATCGACCAGGTCGACCGTCGCATCCTGACCGCCCTGCATGCCGATGCACGGATGTCCAACAGCGCCCTGGCCGAGCTTGCCGGCATCGCTCCGTCGACATGTCACGGCAGGGTCCGGCGGCTTCAGGATGTCGGCGTGATCCGCGGCTTCCACGCCGACATCGATCCAGCCGCGATCGGTTTGACGCTGCAGGCGATGATCTCGGTCAGCCTGCAGTCCAACGCGCGCGGCAAGATCCGCAACTTCATTCAGCACATCCGGGCCAGGCCGCAGGTGATGGACGTCTATTTCCTGGCGGGCGCCGACGATTTCATCCTGCACGTCGCCGCGCGCGATACCGACGATCTTCGCGCGTTCGTGGTGGAGAACCTCAATGCCGATGCCGACGTGGCGGGCACCCAGACGTCTCTGATCTTCGAACATCTCCGTGGAGCATCGCCGCTGTAAGTTTGGCGGTGTGCTGCACGGGCGGGCGGCGGAGCTGGGTGACATCCACGAACTACTCGCGGGTGCCCGCGCCGGGCACAGCTCGATGCTGGTGCTTGCGGGCGAGGCAGGCAGCGGGAAGACCGCGTTACTGGAGCACGTCGCCGCCGATGCGAAGGACTTTCGGGTACTGCGCTGCACCGGAGTCGAGTCCGAGGCCGAACTGCCGTTCGCCGCGCTGCACCTATTGCTGCATGACTGCCTCGACCGGCTGGATTTGTTGCCCGCGCCGCAGGCGGCCGCGCTGCGCGCAGCGTTCGGATTGGCCGAAGCCCTTGGCGTAGACCGGTTTTTGGCGGGGCTGGCCACGCTGACCCTGCTGTCCGAAGTCGCAGGAGATGGACCGCTGCTGTGCCTGATCGACGATGCGCAATGGCTCGACCGGGCGTCGTGGGATGCGCTGAGGTTCGCGGGCCGGCGGCTGGGCGCGGAAGGCGTGGTGTTGCTGCTGGCGATACGTGACGACGACAGCATGACCGACCTGCGCGGGGTTCGCGTACTGGGCCTGAGCGGGCTCAGCCAGGCGGCCGCCGCGGCTCTGCTCGCCGAGCGCGCCGCCGACTTGACGCTCGATCTGCGTGACCGATTGATCGAAGAAGCCAGTGGAAATCCGTTGACGCTCATCGAGTTGGCCGCCGCGGCACGCTCGGGCGATCCCGCCGTCGGCGGGCCACCCACCATCGGGACCGGGCTGTCCACCACTGCGCGTCGGGTGCTCGATGCCTTCGGTTCACAGGTGGACCGGCTGCCGGCCAGGACGCGGCTGGCGCTCTTGGTGGCGGCGGCCGAAGACACCGGTCAACTAGGTGTGGTGCTGGATGCCGTCCGCCGAATAGGGCTGGGGCTCGGCGACTTTGAATCGGCTGAGCGAGCGCGACTGGTCTACGTCGTCGACGACGTGGTCACCTTCCGGCACCCGCTGATCCGCTCGGCGGTATATGGACGTGCGCCCGCAGCCGATCGCGTCACCGCCCATCGGGCACTCGCCGACTCCTTGCCGGAGTCCGCCGACCGGCGAGCATGGCACCTCGCGGCCGCTGCGGGCGGTTTCGACGACGAGGCGGCAGATGCGATGGAGGCTGCAGCGCTACGGGCAGACCGGCGCGGCGGCTACGCGGCGAGTGCGGCGGCGCACGAAAGGTCCGCGCGACTTACCGCGGACCCGATACTGCGTGGTCGGCGGCTGGCCGCCGCGGCCATGGGTGCCCGCGACTCCGCGCAGCTGGACCGCGCCGCCAGCCTGGCGCAGGAGGCGTCGGCGATGACCGAGGACCCCAGAACGTTGGCGAAGCTGGCCTGGGTTCGGGCCCGGCTCGAGTTCGAGCGTGGCACTCCGCGGCATGCCTCGGAGATGGTGCTCGCAGGCGCAGAGACGGTCTACGACTCCGACAAGGAAGAGGCCGCCCGAATGCTGATCGAGGTGGTTCGGATGGCCTACTTCGCCGACGAGGCACCGGGATTGGCGCGCGCCGCCAAGCTCATCGACGCGCTGCCGCTGTCGCCCGACCACCCATTGCGCCCGATGCTCGAGGCCAGTTCGATCCTCGCCCGGCTGCAATTGGGCCAGCCGGAGGGTCCGCTGCTTCCGCCCGCGGTGCGCGCGATCCGGCCCGAGCGGTTGGTATGACGATAGGAAACCTAGCCATCCACAGCGCGTTCCTTCTGATGATCATCGGCGACGCCGACGAAGCCTCGGCGCAGACCG
Source organism: Mycobacterium sp. (assembly GCA_021154745.1). Classification (GTDB taxonomy): domain Bacteria; phylum Actinomycetota; class Actinomycetes; order Mycobacteriales; family Mycobacteriaceae; genus Mycobacterium. The sequence continues at coordinate 1,551 of JAJKIB010000444.1, read as the reverse complement.
AGAGGATGCTCGTCGAGGCGCAAGAGCGCGGCCTGATCGGCGGCCTGCCGCACATCCTGCTGCAGCACTCCCAGGCGGCGCTCGTGGCAGGGCGCCTGCGTGACGCGCTGCGCTCCGCGAACGAAGGTGTGCAGATCGCGGAGGACACCGGGCAGCTGCACTCCGTGGCGAACCTTCGCGGTGTGCTCGCCAGGATCACCGCGATGACCGGCGACGAGGGCACCTGCGTCGCGCTGGCCACCGAAGCGATTCACCATGGCGCCGAACGGCATTCATCCAGCGTCGGATCGGCGGTGCTCGCACTCGCCGTGCTTGACCTGGGCTACGGGCGATATACCGCAGCCCTCGAGCGGCTCGCCTCGTTGCCTCCGAAGCTGCGTCGGCACCCGACGTTTGCCTACCTGTCGCCGCCGGAGTGGGCCGAGGCCGCCGCGCGCAGCGGCGAGCCGGACCGGGCCGCGGAGACGATGGCGATCTACGTGCCGTGGGCGACGCATAGGGACAGCCCTGTGGTGCAGGCCAATCTGCACCGCTGCCGCGCGCTGCTGGGTTCCGACGACGACGCCGAGGAGCACTATCAGGCCGCGATTCGCCTGAACGACGAGACCAACCGGCCGATGGCCAGGGCGCGCAGCGAACTGCTGTACGGCGAATGGTTGCGACGGGTGCGTCGCCGGTCGGAATCCCGCGAACCGCTGCGCGGCGCGCTTCGGGTGTTCGAGCGGATCGGCGCGAAGTCGTGGGCCGAGCGTGCCCGGTCCGAACTGCGGGCGACGGGGGAGAGCATCGCCGCGGCTGCCGAGCAGGGCGGTGCCCAGTTGACCCCGCAGGAACTGCAAGTCGTGCGCCTCGCCGCTGCCGGTCTGTCCAACCGCGACATCGGGGCGCAGCTGTTCATCAGCCCGCGCACCGTCGGCTACCACCTGTACAAGGCGTTCCCGAAGCTCGGAGTCGCAGGCAGGCACGAGCTCGCCGCGCTCGACTTGCCCTGAATACAGTCACGCGACAGATTCGGCGGCCACGGTAAACGAGCCATCGTGGCAGGTATGAAGTTCGGAGTCGACGTTCCGACCTGCTTGGCCGGGATGGCGTACCCGATCCCCTTCGCCAATGCCGACGAAGTGGTCCGGATCGCCGTCGAGGCCGAGCAACTCGGATACCACGAGGTGTCCGGCAACGATCACCTGAGCACGCAGCGGTTCGTACGGGACGCATGGCCGCAGCCGCCGGACTACTTCGAACCGCTGATGATGCTGGCCAGCGTCGCCGCGAAGACGTCGGTGGTGCGGCTGGGCACCGGAATCCTGGTGCTGCCGATGCGGGAGCCGGTGTTGCTCGCCAAGCAGATCGCCACACTCGACCACATCAGCAGCGGCCGAGTCACCCTGGCAGTGGCCGCGGGCGGATACCGCGACGAATTCGAAAGCGTGGTACCGGATCTCGCCGACGCATCGCGGATCGACCTGACGGCGGAGGGCATCGAGTCGCTTCGTGTGCTGTTCGAGCGGCCCCGGTCCACCTACGAAGGCAAGTACCGGCGCTTCCTCGACG
>JAJKIB010000443.1 GCA_021154745.1 Mycobacterium sp. | reverse complement strand
GATCTGGTACGTCTCGGCGCCGATGTCGAGCGCCTTGTTCTGTCGCGCGCGGTGCTGTGGCACTGTGAGGACCGCATCATCCGATACGGCAACCAGACGGTCGTCTTCTAGAGCGGCAAAGGAGAGAAGTGGTGAAGAAGTTCAGCGGACTGGATGAGTTCGTCGCTGCCCAGGGCAGTCAGCTCGGTCCGACCGATTGGCTGGAGGTCACGCAGGACCGCGTCAACCTGTTCGCCGACGCCACGGATGACCATCAGTGGATCCACGTCGATCCCGAGCGTGCGGCGAACGGTCCGTTCGGCGGGACGATCGCGCATGGTCTGCTCACCTTATCTCTGCTGCCGCACTTCACATCCCAGATGTACACCGTTGACAACATCGCGATGGCCATCAATTACGGCTACAACAAGGTGCGCTTCATCACTCCTGTGAAGGTCGGTTCAAAGGTCCGGGCACGCGCGGAGATCGCCAAGGTCGATCAACTGGACGGCGCGGTGCAGGCGACACTGACGACGACCGTCGAAATCGAGGGCTCGGACAAGCCCGCTGCCGTGGCGGAGTCGATCGTCCGCTTCATCGGCTGAGGTTGTTGTTCTCGGTCATCAGCTCAGTACTGTGTCATACCCTGGTCGATCGAGATCGCAGCGGCCGTAACGTTTTTCGACTCCTCGCTGGCCAGCCAGCACACCGCGTCGGCGATGTCCTCGGGCTCCGCCGCCCATGTTGGCAGAAACGGTGTGATCATCTGCGCCAGCTGCGGATAGGTTTCGATCGCCCGGCCCAAGGAGCCGATCATGTCGCCACTTCCCATCAGCGTGTTTACCGCTCCGGGGTGCACGCTGTTGACGCGGATCGAATGCCTGCCCAGCTCGGCGGCGAATGCGCGGGCCATGCCGGTGACCGCGTGCTTGCTCGCGGTGTAGTGCACCATGAACGGCTGCATCTTGATCCCGGCGGCAGAGCTGATCAGGATGATCGATCCACCACGGCCACCGTCGATGATCTTCTGCGCGCCCGCCATGACGGTGTTCCAGGTGCCTGTCACGTTGATGTCCATGACGTCGCGAAAGTCATCGGCAGTGATGGCATCCCACGTCTGGGGAGCCGAGACACCGGCGTTGGCGACGATGATGTCGAGCCGGCCCAGCGCGGCGACGCCGTCGTCGACGGCCGTACGAAGCCCGTCGGCATCGCGGACGTCGACGATGGAGGCAAGGATCTTGCGACCCGTCGCTTCGACTAGGTTGACCGTCTCGGCGAGATCGTCGGGAGTGGCGGAATCGTAAGGGACGCAGGGCGGAAGCTTCCCTGCGATGTCGACGGCGATGATGTCGGCGCCCTCGTTGACCATCCGGACGGCATGTGCGCGGCCCTGGCCCCGCGCCGCTCCGGTGATGAAGGCCACCTTGCCCTCGAGCCGTCCGCTCATGTGCTCTCCCTCTGCGCGGCCTTGACCAGATTCGATCCGATGATCAGTCGCTGGATTTCGCTCGTGCCCTCGTACAGCCGCAGCAGCCGAACGTCGCGATAGATCCGCTCGACGGGCACCTCGCGCATATAGCCGCTGCCACCGTGAACCTGCACGGCGAGATCGGCTACCTTGCCGGCCATTTCGGTGCAATACAGCTTGGCCGCCGACGGTGCGATCCTGCGGTCCTCACCGCTGACCCAGAGCCGTGCCGTGTCACGGACGAGCGCCCGCCCGGCCAGCACTCCGGTCTGCTGATCGGCGAGCATCGCTTGCACCAGTTGGAAGTTGCCGATCGGGGTGCCGCCCTGTGTCGCGGTGGCGGCGTAGGCGACGGATTCGTCGAGGGCGCGCTGCGCAATCCCGACGGCCAGCGCGGCGATGTGCACTCGGCCGCGCGCCAGCGAGACCATCGCGGCGCGGTATCCGACGTCCTCGGCACCGCCGATCAGGGCGCCGTCCGGGACGCGGACATCGCTGAAACTGACGTCGGCTGTCCACGCGCCTTCCTGACCCATCTTGGCGTCCTTGACGCCGACCTCGACGCCCGCCGTGTCGGCGGGCACCAGGAAGACCGCGATGCCCGCGCCGTTCTCGTCGGCGGGCCGGGTGCGGGCGAAGACGATGAACAAATCGGCGACGGGCGCATTGGTGATGAAGCGCTTCTGCCCGTTGATGATCCAAGCTTCGTCTTTTGAGCCATCGCGAACGGCTTTCGTGCGCAGTCCCGACGGATTCGACCCCGCGCCGGGCTCCGTCAGCGCGAAGGAGGCCACCACCTCGCCGGTTGCCATCGGCTCCAGCCAGCGCGCCTTCTGTTCGTCCGTGCCGAACCCGACGAGCACCTGCCCGGCGATGCCGTTGTTGGTGCCGAACATCGAGCGCAGCGCCAGCGACGTGTAGCCCAGCTCCATCGCGAGCTCGACGTCCTGGGCCAGGGTGAGCCCGAGGCCGCCCCACTCCTGCGGGATCGCGTAACCGAACAGCCCCATCTTCTTGGCCTGCTCGCGCAGATCGTCGGGGACCCGGTCCTCGGCCAGGATCTCCTGCTCGCGGGGGACCACGGCGGTGCGGACGAAGTGCCGGGTCTGGGACAAGATTTCCTGGAAGTCGTCGTCGCTGACTTCGGTGGTCATCGCGCTCCTCTCTTCGGCATTGGGCGCGAGCAGACGTAAAAAGCCCCGACACGCCGCGGAAAAAGGGCAATTTGCGTCTGCTCGCCGGGCCGGCGGTCAGCAGAATCATATATGAAATATGATGTTCGGTTGACGGGACCATGCTTAGGTCCTGACCAGCGAAGAGAGGTGATCAGGTGTCGTTGCTGACCGGTCAGACGGCCGTCGTCACTGGAGGTGCACAGGGCCTGGGCTTCGCCATCGCGGAGCGGTTTATCTCAGAGGGCGCACGCGTGGTGCTGGGCGATCTGGATCTCGGCGCGACCGAGGCGGCGGCCAAGCAACTCGGAGGTCAAGACGTCGCACTCGCGGTGCGTTGTGACGTGACGGTCGCCGACGAGGTCGACGCGCTGGTGGCCGCCGCTGTGGAGCGGTTCGGAGGCCTGGACATCATGGTCAACAACGCGGGCATTACCCGCGACGCGACGATGCGCAAGATGACCGAGGAGCAGTTCGATCAAGTCATCGCCGTCCACCTCAAGGGGACATGGAACGGACTTCGCACGGCTGCGGCGATCATGCGCGAGAACAAGCGCGGCGCGATCGTGAATATGTCTTCGATCTCGGGCAAGGTCGGCCTGGTCGGCCAGACGAACTATTCGGCGGCAAAGGCCGGCATCGTCGGCATGACCAAGGCCGCCGCCAAGGAGCTCGCCCATCTCGGTGTGCGGGTCAACGCGATCCAACCGGGATTGATCCGCTCGGCGATGACGGAAGCCATGCCGCAACACATTTGGGACCAGAAGCTGGCAGAGGTGCCGATGGGCCGAGCCGGTGAGCCGGACGAGGTGGCCAAGGTCGCCCTGTTCCTCGCCAGCGATCTGTCGTCGTACATGACAGGAACCGTTCTCGAAGTCACGGGCGGGAGGCACATATGACCACGCGCGAGGCCGTGATCTGCGAACCAGTTCGGACGCCGATCGGCCGCTACGGCGGCATGTTCAAGTCACTGACCGCTGTCGACCTCGGCGTCGCCGCGCTGAAGGGCCTGCTGGAACGCACCGGCGTCGATCCGGCCGCAGTGGAGGACGTCATCCTCGGCCACTGCTATCCCTCGAGTGAGGCCCCGGCGATCGGGCGGGTGGTGGCGTTGGATGCCGGGCTGCCGGTGACCGTTCCCGGCATGCAGGTCGACCGGCGTTGCGGGTCGGGTCTGCAGGCCGTCGTTCAGGCCTGCATGCAAGTTGCCAGCGGCGACAACGAGGTTGTGGTCGCCGGCGGCGCCGAGAGCATGAGCAACGTGACGTTCTATTCGACGGACATGCGCTGGGGACCCCCCCGCGACGGCGTGAAGCTCCACGACTCGCTTTCTCGCGGCCGCACCACGGCCGGCGGCCGTCACTATCCGGTGCCGGGCGGCATGCTGGAGACCGCGGAAAACCTGCGCCGGCAGTACGCAATTGCGCGCCAGGAACAGGACGAGCTGGCGGTGACCTCACACCGGCGGGCGGTCGCCGCGCAGAAGGATGGAGTCCTCGCCGAGGAGATCATTCCGGTCGCGGTGCGAACCCGCCAGGGCGAGGAGTTGATCGACACCGACGAGCATCCTCGTGCGGACACATCGGTCGAGACGTTGAGCAAGCTGAAACCGGTTCTCCTGGGCGATGATCCGGAGGCGACGGTTACCGCGGGGAATTCCAGCGGTCAGAACGACGCCGCTTCCATGTGCGTCGTGACGACACGCCAAAAGGCCGACGAACTCGGGCTGACGCCGTTGGTCCGGCTGGTCTCGTGGGGATCGGCCGGCGTCGCCCCCAATGTCATGGGGATCGGCCCGGTGCCTGCGACTGAAGCGGCGCTCGGCAAGGCGGGGCTCAAACTGTCCGATATCGACCTGATCGAACTCAACGAGGCGTTCGCCGCGCAGGCGCTCGCGGTGATGCGGGAATGGCAGTTCGCCGCGGCAGACCTGGACCGGACGAACGTGCACGGTTCGGGCATCTCCCTCGGACATCCGGTCGGGGCCACCGGCGGCCGGATGCTCGCCACCCTGGCGCGCGAACTGAACCGCCGCGGCGCTCGCTACGGCCTGGAGACCATGTGCATCGGCGGGGGACAGGGTCTGGCCGCCGTGTTCGAAAGGGTCGGCGCGTGACGAGGCTCGCCCAGACGCTCGGTCTCACCGAGTTTCAGACCGAAATCGTCACGACGGTGCGTCAATTCGTCGACAAAGAGGTCATCCCGACCGCGCAGGCGCTCGAGCACAGCGACACTTATCCGCAGGCCATCGTCGATGCGATGAAGGAGATGGGCCTGTTCGGGTTGATGATCCCCGAGGAGTACGACGGCCTTGGCGCATCCCTCCTCACCTACGCGTTGTGCGTCGAGGAGCTTGCCCGCGGCTGGATGAGCATTTCAGGCGTGATCAACACCAACTTCATCGTCGCCTACATGATTCGCCAGCACGGCACCGATCGGCAGAAGCAGTATTACCTGCCGCGGATGGCGACCGGTGAGACCCGCGGCGCGTTCTCGATGTCCGAGCCCGAACTGGGCTCCGACGTCGCAGCGATCCGCACGCGGGCCAAGCGAAACGCCGACGGCACGTACACCATCGACGGCCAGAAGATGTGGTTGACCAATGGCGGCAGCTCGAACTTGGTGGCGGCACTCGTGCGCACCGACGAGGGAGCCGACAAGCCGCACCGCAACCTGACCGCGTTCCTCGTCGAAAAGCCCACCGGGTTCGGTGAAGTCGCGCCGGGCCTGATGATTCCGGGCAAGATCGACAAGCTCGGCTACAAGGGCATCGACACCACCGAGCTGATCTTCGACGGCTATGTCGCGAGCGCCGACGACATCCTCGGTGAGGCGCCGGGCCGGGGCTTCTTCCAGATGATGGACGGCGTCGAGGTTGGCCGCGTCAACGTCTCGGCCAGGGCCTGCGGCGTCGGCATCCGCGCCTTCGAACTCGCGGTGCGGTATGCACAGCAGCGCCACACGTTCGGCAAGCCGATCGCCGATCATCAGGCGATCGCCTTCCAACTGGCCGAGATGGCAACAAAAGTCGAGGCGGCGCATCTGATGATGGTCAATGCGGCCCGGCTGAAAGACTCCGGCGAACGCAACGACGTCGCAGCGGGCATGGCCAAGTACCTGGCGAGCGAGTTCTGCTCGGAGGTGACCCAGCAGAGCTTCCGGATCCACGGCGGCTACGGCTATTCCAAGGAATACGAGATCGAGCGGTTGATGCGCGACGCGCCCTTCCTTCTGATCGGCGAGGGCACCAGCGAGATCCAGAAGAACATCATCAGCAAGCGACTGCTCGCCGACTATCGGATCTGACCAATGGCCGCACCCGATTTCGCCTTCCGTCCGCAGCTGGCCGAGGACATCGCGCGTTACGTGCGCAAGCGCATCTTCGACGGCACCTACGCTGCGGGGCAGTACATTCGCCTGGATCAGTTGGCCGTGGAATTGGGTGTCAGCGTCACTCCGGTGCGGGAGGCGCTGTTCGTCCTGAGCGCAGAGGGCCTGCTATCCCAGCAGCCGCGGCGGGGCTTTGTGGTGGTGGCCGTGACGGTGCGCGACCTCACCGACGTCTCCAACGTGCAGGCGCACATCGGCGGTGAACTCGCTGCGCGGGCCGCGGCCAACATCACCGACGACCAGTTGCGGGAGCTGGAGAAGATCCAGACCGAGCTGGAGGATGCGTACGCCAGCGACGACGACGAGCGTGCGGTGCGGCTCAACCATGAGTTCCACAAGGCGATCAACGTGGCCGCCGACTCACCCAAGCTCGCCCAACTGATGTCGCAGATCACCCGCTATGCACCCGAATCGGTGTTTCCCACCATCACGGGTTGGCCGGAGCAGTCGACCGAGCATCACCGGAAACTGTTGGCGGCGCTGGAGAAGCACGACGAAAAGCTTGCGCGCCTTGCGATGTCCGAGCACCTCGCCGCCGGCGCGGAGCCGTTGATCGAACACCTCACCAAGCGTGGCGTCGTCGGTTAGTTCGACAGCGCGAGGGGCAGATCAAAGCGGTGCAACGCGTCGAGGTCCTGGAAGGACACGATCCGGGCGACACCTTGGGGGACGAGGGTGAGCACATGCAGGGCGTGCAGGCGACGCTGCCCATCACCGGACGGCGGGTACAGGGCAACCGCGGGTTGGCCGTTGGCCGAGGTGCGGATGACTGGGGTATTGCCGAAGGCCCGCATGCGTGACCCGAGGAACGCGCCGATGGCGGCGCCGCTGTCAAACCATGTGAGGAAGGGCGGCATCTCAAAGAGCGCGTCCTCGGTCAACACCGCGACGAGTGCGTCCACATCGGCGTTTTGAAATGCGGCCACATACCGGTCGAGGAGTTCGCGCTGTCGGTCCTCAGATGGCTGCACGAGTGAGTCGCTGTCTGCGGGAAGACGTGCATGGGCGCGCTGCAACGCGCTGTTGACCGCGACCACAGTCAAATCGAGAAGCCCCGCGACTTCGGCTGCAGACCAACCCAGTACGTCGCGCAGAATCAGTACCGCCCTTTGCCGTGGCGGAAGCACCTGCAGCGCGGCCATGAAGGCCAGCCGCATTGTTTCGCGCGCTGTCACTACCGTAGCCGGGTCGCTCGTCGTGGCGGTCAGCAGCGAATCGGGCGCGGGCTGCAACCATGTCAGCTCCGCACCACCGGCGAGCACGCGCGCCGTGGGGTCGGCGGCCGGCGCGTGCAGATCCGACGGCAGCGGACGACGCTTCCTGCGCTCGAGTGCCCTCAGAAACGCACGGGTGGCGATGCGGTACAGCCATGTGCGCAGCGATGAGCGGCCTTCGAAACGCTCGTAGGCTCGCCACGCGTCCAGGTACACGTCCTGCACGACTTCTTCCGCGTCGTCGACTGAGCCCAGCATGCGATAGCCGTAGGCGACCAGCTCACGCCGAAATGGCTCAGCCAGGCGCGCGAAGTCCTCTCCTCCGCGATCAGTGGTGATGTCCATGAGGATTCGGTGTCCCGTACATGTCGTGCCATGGCCATTCGTTGATGTAATGCTGACGGCCCGAAGGGGTCAGATCACGGAAGCGGTAGGTGCTCAGCATGACATCGGCACCGACACCATAGGCCGAATAGGTGTGATAAACCTTGCCGTCATCCTGGACGAAGACGCTCACGCCTTGCCCGTCGGACCCTTTGGCGGCCACGCACTCGAGCACCTCGCGCTCCAGGGTGGCCTGTCCTTAGCCAGCAGGTCCAGGCGCGCGGCCGGCCACTCGTCACGCGACGCGGTATGCGAAATCCTCATTTTGACCCTTTCCTTGCCATTACGGAGGCGCCGACTGGTCCAAACTCATCGAGGTGGCGTGAAATCACTGCAACGTCTTGCCTGGTGAATCGAGCGCAGCCCAGGGCCGGCGGCCTTGGTACGTGCCGATCAACGTGGCACGTGTCACGACCGGCGGTGTGGCCAGGCGCTGGGCGAGTTCGCGGTGGAACTCGCGATAGGCGGCGCAATCCGCGAATGGGTCGGTGGTGCCGTCGAACGCGACGACATGCATGAATCCGATCCCGTCGTCGAACATCAACACCTGATACTCGACTCCCCCGGGATCTTCGGCCGCGAGTTCGATCAGTACATCCTCGATCAGCTCGCGGTTCTGTTGCGCACTCTGCGTGGTCGTGAAGTACTGCACCACCGCGGCTCTCCTCACCAGCAACCACCTCCACCCATACAGAGGCCCGATGGTTTCCAGACTCATCGGCCGGCCGAACCCGATCTGCGATGAGTTTCAGCGACTCGCCGCCTCGGTATTGGCGATGGCCCGATCAGCGAGCCGCAAGCAATGAAGTCAGGAGCAGAAATGAACGATCTACTCGAGCTCGCCGTCGGGGCACACGGTGGCTTGGACCGATGGAATCAGGTCAATTCGATCGCAGTGGACGCCTCGATCACCGGCGCCCTCTGGCACGTCAAAGGTAAGAGTGACGCGCTCAACGATGTCCACCTCGAGGTGAACACCAATCGGGAGCTGCTGACGATGGACTTCGTCGGTCAAGACAAGCGATCGGTCTTCGAACCCCTGCGCGTCGTCGTCGAACGTCGTGACGGCAGTGTAATCGACGCTCGCGACGAGCCCGAAAGATCATTTGACGGCCATCAGCTGGAGACACCATGGGACGACGTTCATCTCGCCTATTTCACCGGGGAGGCGCTGTGGACCTACTTGAATTTGCCGTTCCTGTACACCTGGCCCGGGTTCGTCACTGAAGAGATCGCCCCGATCGAGGTCGGGGGTGAAACGTGGCGACGGCTGAAAGTGGCATTCCCCGAACACATCAAAAGCCATACCCGAGAACAGATCACATGCTTCGGCCCAGACGGGCTGGTGCGCCGCCATGACTTCACGATCGACATCCTCGGCGGGGCGACCGGGATGCTCTACGCCGCCGACTATCGTGACGTCGACGGCATCATCATCCCCGCCACGCGACGGGGCTACGGGTGGCAGGGCGACTACCAGCCCATCCCCGAGCCGCTCCTAGTTGCCATCGACTTGGCCGAGATCACCCTCCGATAGGAGCTCGCGCAACCTGCGTACGTCTACCTTGCCGGTCGAGCCGTGCGGAATGTCGTCATCGGAGTCGACGAGCAGCCACATCGTCGGGACTTTGAAGGAGCTCAACAGCTTTCGCGCGGCCGTGCGCAACTGTTCGGCCGTATTGTCGGATATCACGACGGCGCCCACAGCGCCGGACACTTCCGTGACGAACGCATTCTCGACGCCGTCGATCGTCCGCAGTGCTTGCTCGACTTCATTCGGATACACCGTCGCTCCGCTGACCTTGAACATGTCGTCCGAGCGGCCGTGGTAGAACATGAAGCCGTCGTCGTCGAGATGGCCGCGGTCGCCGGTGGGGTAGTAGCCGTCGGGCGTGAACAGCTCTTCGCGGCTGCGCCGGCACATCCCCCTCAGCGTGTGCGGTCCCCGAATCTGGATCATGCCGATGGTGCCGGTGGCAACCGGTTGGCCGGTGTCGGGATCGACGATCCGCACCTCCATTCCGTCGAACGGCTTGCCGCAGCTGCCCCACGCCGAGCGCGGCATGTCGGTGTCGGCGGGATAACCGCAATAGGGTCCGAAGGACTCGGTCATCCCGAACAACTTCGCCCGCGCACCCGGCTCCGCGCGTTGCTCGGGCGGCAGCAGCGCCTCCAGGCTGCCGGGCCGCAGCGCGGACAAATCTGCTCCGAGAGAGGCGGATTGGCGTGCCAAGGCTACGGCCTGGTCGGGCCAGCCGCGAAAGAGCGTGACCCGTTCCCGCTCCAGCAGGCGCAGCGTCGTCTCCGGCCGGGGTATCTCCTCGGTGACGAGCGTGGCCCCGGCCAGCAGAGCGGACAGCACGCCGCTGCCGAACCCGCCCACCCAGAAGAACGGCATAGGCAGGTACAACCGGCTATGCGCGTCGATGCAGCGGGCGGCAAGACCTGATCGCACCGCAGCCAGCGCGTTGCCATGCGAGTGGATGACGCCCTTTGGCGGCCCGCTGCTGCCGGAGGTGAACATGATGACAAGCGTGTCGCTGGGCGTGACGGTCGCGGCCATCGCGTGGACCATCTGATTGCCCTGTGCTGCCGTCAGTTGATCGGGCGTCCAAATCGCCCGCAGCGCGGGGAGCTCGGGAGTGTCCGCCACGCTTGCCAGGTCTTCGAGATATCGGTGGCCGCGGAACTCATCGACGGTGATCAGAGCCTGCACGGAGGCGGCGCGCAGTTGCGCCACCAGTTCGGGCGGCTGCAAGAGCGTGCTCAACGGCACCAGCACGGCGCCGATCCGCGTCAGCGCCACGGCGATCTGCACCCATTGCACGCGGTTCGGCATGATCAGGCCGACTCGAGTGCCCTTGCCGACTCCGGCTTCGATGAACGCGGCGGCCAGCGCCCCGGTGGTTTCGTCGAGTTCGGCGTAGCTGATCCGTGACGCGGGGTCGATAACCATCGGCTTGTCGCCGTGTTGTTCGGCGCGGTCCCTCACCAGCCGGTCGATGACGTCAGGCATCGAATACCTTTTGCAGGGCCGCGAGGTCGACCTTGCCGCTGGACAGTACCGGAATCTCGGAACGAGGCACGGCGGCAAAGCGTTTCGGGATCTTGTAGGCAGACAGCTCGGCCTTCAGCCGCTCACGCACGGCAGCCTCGTCGAACTCGGCGCCATCCTCCAACGCGATGACCGCGGCGACCAGTTGGCCGCGCTGGGGATCGGGTAGACCGATCACATGCGCCTCGGTCCCGCCGGTGACCTTGGCGATGGCGCGCTCGACTTCGGCGGGTGCGACGTTGGCGCCCGCCGTCTTGATCATCGCGCCGCGGCGGCCGATGAAGTACACGAAACCGTCGGCGTCGGTGCGGACGATATCGCCGGTGTGGAACCAGCCGTCGGGGTCGAAACACTCCTCGCGGCTGCGCTTGTAGTACCGCTGCATCACGTAGGGACCGCGGATGCACAGTTCGCCGTCGACGATCTTCGTTTCGAATCCGGGCGCCGGCTTGCCGAACGAACCGCGACGGTGTTCCGGTTGATCGGACTCGTCATCGCTGATCGTGATGACGCTGCCGGCTTCGGTCATCCCGAGCATGGTGTGTCGCAGTTCGGGATCGACGGGCCGAACGTCGGGCGCCATGATCGGGTACAGGTTTCCGCGTCGGATGCACGACAAATCACGTTGCGGCAGACTCGGGTGACTGGCCAGGTGGGCGATCCCCGCCACGAAACCATTGGTCATCGTGGGCTTTTCGGCCTCGAGCAGATCGAGCGTGTCGGCGGCATCGGTGGCGTTGGAGCACACCAACGCCGAGCCGGCGAGCAATGTGGCCAGCACCGCGAACGCGATACCGCCGATCCAGAAGAACGGCGAATTGCAGAACAGTTTGTCCGCCGCTGTCAATCCGCGGATCTCGTTGAGAACCTGCTGGTGTCCGAGCAGGGATGCGTGGGTGTGCACAACGCCCTTGGGGGCGCTCGTCGAGCCCGATGTGTAGATGATTGCGAGGACATCCGAGTCGTCGACGTCGTGCTCCATCGCCTCAAGAAGCGTGGCGTCGGCCTTGTCAGCGGGCACCGAGTCGATCAGCACGTGGCGCAGCAGCGGCGCAGACCGCTGCGCCTCGGCTAGTCGCCGCCGGTAGTCATGCGAGCGGAACGATCCGGTGGCAAGCAGGATTTCGGTGTCGCTGTCGATCAGTTGTGCGGACAGTTCCGGACTCGTGGCGAACGTCGAGAACGGGATGACGACGGCACCGATGCGCGCGCTGGCCAGCATTGCGACGATGAAGCCAGCCCCGTTGGGGTAGAGCAATCCAACATGAGTGCCCTTGCCCGCACCGAGGGCGATCAGACCGCGGGCCAGCTCCGCCGACCGGCGCTCCGCCTCTACGTAGCTGAGGCGCTCGGCGTCGCACACCAGGAACGGGTGGTCCGCTCTGGCCTGAGCCTGCTGCCGAAGAACGCCGCCGACGGTCAGCGATTCACTTGGCATGTTCGACGGAATGGCTGAAGTATTCCCGCACCGCACCGAGGTCGGCCTTGCCGGAGGGTGTTCTCGGGATCTCGTCGACGATCGCGATGTCGGTTGGAATCTCATAGCGCGCCAACCGTGTTCGCAGATATTCAACTATCGCCGCTGCATCGGCAGCGGCTCGCAGTTCCACCATCGCGACGGGGGTTTCGCCGAGGCGGTCGTCGGGCCGGCCCACCACGGCCGCCCCCCGCACCGCGGGATGGCCCTCCAGTGCGGTGCGCACGTCGTCGGGCATCACCTTGAAGCCGCCGCGGATGATCGCCTGATCGGCGCGCCCGAGGATCCAGAGGAATCCGTCGCTGTCGATGCGGGCCATGTCGGTGGTGCGCATCCATTCGGCGGAGGGTCCGAGTTGTCCCGGCTTGACTTCCAGCAGCCCGGCCTGGTCGACACCCAGCGGGGTGCCGTCGTCGCCGACCACCCGAAGTTGTGCACCAAGGCTTGGCCTGCCCACGCTGCCGCGCTTGGCCTGCCAGTACTTCTGGAAGTCGGCCAGCGTCCAGCCGGCCACTCCGCCACCGAATTCGGTTGCCGCATAAGACGTCAACACTGGTATCCCGAACTTCTCGGTGAACGCGTCGATGTCTTCGGCCGACAAGGGCGCCGTGCCGGACGTGACCGCGCGGATGCTCGCCAGATCATCCCGGGTCAAGTCGGAGTGCAACACCGTCCGTAATGCGGCGGGCACGAGCGACACGGCGCGCGGCTGATGCCTGCGTACCGCATCGGCCCATTGGTTGAGCTCGAAGCGGTCCAACAGCGCGAACGGCCTTGCCTCGCAGACGCACTGCAGCACGCGGTAGACGCCGCCGATGTGGACAAGTGGAGCGTTCACGATCGCGATGCCGCGCCGCGGCTCGGTCGGTGTGGGCCCGGAAATCACGCTGCGGGCCAGCATGTCGTAGGTGAGATCGATTCGTTTGGACGGGCCTGTCGTTCCGCTGGTCAGCATTCGCACCGCAACTCCTGGCCGGCCGGTGCTGGGTGCGGGCACTTGTGGTGCGGCGTACAGACCGGAGATCGGTACCGCCGTCGGGCCGTCTGGAACCAGCGACGCCAGATCGTCGGGCTCGCCGATGACCACCGGTAGGTCCAGCGCTGCGATGTCCTCGCGGGTGCGGTCGTCGCCGCGCGCAGGGTTGAGGGTCACCACGGTGCCGCCGCCGAGCAGCACGCCGAGGAAGGCCGCCACCTGCGCTGGTCTGTTGCGCAGCAGCATCCCGACCTCGGTCTCGCCCACCGAGGCGATTCGATTCGCAAGTTCGATGATCTCGCGCCACGTCGACCATTGGCCGTCGTACTCGATGGCCGCGCCGCCGGGCTGCAACTCGAGCACCTCGGCGATGCGGCTGCTGAGCGGGTGCATCAGCGGACCTTCGGTGTGGCCGCCGTGCCATTGCCGAGGGCGGCCAGTTCGGCTTGCCCAAGCGGGTTTCCAAGCCGGGTGTAGATCAGGTTCTGCTCCAGCGCCGCACGGTAGGGCTTGTCGAGCGACTCCCAGATCGCCTTCACGGTGCCTTGCGTTGCCGACGGCGGCTTGGCGGCGATCGCCGCCGCGATCTCGTGAGCGCGCAGCCACAACCGGTCGCGGGAGACCACCTCAGACACCAGGCCGATCCGCAGCGCCGTGTCGGCACCGACGCGTTCGTCGTTGCCCATCAACGCGATTCGCAACGTCTCGCCAAGGCCGACGCGGCGCATCAACCCGATCGGCTCCAACGCGCACACCAACCCTGCGCTGACATGCGAATCGAAGAACGTCGCATCTGCGGAGCAGATCACCACATCGGACTCGTTGACAAAGTAGAACGCGCCCGCGGTGCACATCCCCTGAACGGCACACACGACGGGTTTCCACATCTTCTGCCATTTCGGGCTGAGCGCCTCGCCGGGATCCTCGTGATTCCACACGTTGTCCGGCTGGCCGTAGGAAGACTTGATATCCAGACCGGCGCTGAATGCCCGGTCGCCGGCCGCGCGCAGCACTACGGCGTTCACCGACTCGTCGAGTTTGACGCTGCGCCAGGCCTTGGCCATCTCCTCGCACATGATTCGGTTGAACGCATTGAGCGAATCCGGCCGGTTCAGCGTGATGGTCGCGACGTGACTGGTGGCGTCAACGTCGAGCAGGATTGTTTCGAACGCCGTCATCGGCACTGCCAGTTCGGGGCTCGCTTTTCCATGAACGCCTTCGGTCCTTCGAGCGCGTCCTCGGTGCGGACCACGCGCTCGCGGTAGGTCTCGGCAAGGATTTCCGCCTCGTGCAGCGGCAGGTCAAGCGTCTTGTGGATCGCCAGCCGCGTGCCGCGGACTGCCAGTGGCGCATTGGAGTTCACGATGTCAGCGATCTCGTGGGCGCGCTCGAGCAGCCTGTCATGCTCGACGACCTCGCTGATCATGCCGAGGTCGTAGGCGCGTTGTGCGCTCATCCGTTCGTGCTTGCCCATCAGCGCCATCCGCAGCGCGATATTGCGGGGCAGCACCCGGGCCAGCCGCACCATCTCGCGGGCGGCCACCAGGCCGATGCTGACGTGCGGGTCGAAGAATGTTGCCTTGTCGGAGGCGATGGCGATGTCACCGGTGGTGATCCAGTCCAGCCCTGCGCCACAGCACAATCCGTTGATGGCGGCCAGCACGGGCTTGGCCATCCTGCGGAACGGCGGGGTGCCCTCCTGCGGGGCCTCCCACTGGTCATAGGTGGACAGGTACGGGCGCTCGTAGATCACCCGGCCGTCCTTTGGAATCTCGCCAACGTCGGCACCGGTGCAGAATGCGCGGCCGGTGCCGGTGACGATGAGCAACCAGATGTTGTCGTCGTTTTCGGCCTCGTCGTAGGCGGCGCGCAGCTCGCTGATCATGGGCGGGCTGAGCGCATTGAGCGCATCGGGCCGATTGAGCGTGATCGTGGCCTTGTGCCCGTCAACCTCGTACTTGATGTCCGTCATTAGTCACCTTCCACCGAATTCCGGTGCGCGCTTCTCGCGGAACGCCGCCAAGCCCTCTTTGAAATCGGTTGTCCGGCAAGATAACTCCAGGTTGAAGAGCTCCTGCATCAGGGATTGGCCCAGCGTGGCGTGTTGTCCGTAGTTGATCGCTTGCTTGGCCAGCCCGATGGCCACCGTCGGGCCTGACGCCAGCCGTGTCACCAGCGCCTCCGCGGCATCGTCGAGTGCGGACCCGGCAACGCTTCGGTGAATCAGCCCCCAGTTCGCCGCGTCGGTGCCGCTGACCTTCTCGCCGAGCAGCAGCATCTCCTTGGCCCGCGCCAACCCGATCAGCCGGGGTAGCAGCCACGTGGAACCCGAATCGGGGGAGAAGCCCCGGCCGACGAACGGCTCCCAGAACAACGCGTCGTCGGCTGCGACTGTGAAGTCCGCCGCCAGGGCCAGATTGCAGCCGAGGCCGACGGCCCATCCCTGCACGCTGCACACCACGGGCAACTGGATGCCGTGGACGAGTTCGATCACGCGATTGGCGGTATGTGGAATGCGCCGAACCAGGTCGCCGGTGCGGGGCCGTTGGCCGGCGTTGTTGGTGGCCACCCAATCCGCGCCCGCACAGAAATCGCTTCCCGCGCCACGGATGTGGATGGCCCGTAGCGAGTCGTCGGTCGCGGCATCGGTCAACAGCTCGACGAACGTGTCGATCATCGAATGGCTCAACGCGTTGCGCCTCGACGGGCGATCAAGCGTGAGCTGAAGGACATCGCCGTCCCGCGAGGCCGTCACCGAGCCGTCGGCTTCGACGTCAGTCACCGTTGAATCCGCCAATCCTAAGCTATACGGTTAGCCATACAGTATTGCTATCCTGTACAAGTTAGCAAGGAAAGCGCGCCAACGGAACATGGAAGAGGACCCATGGCGGAAGGCACACCGCGATACGGCGAGCGGCCACTGGCGCAGACAGTCGCCGCCGCGGGCGCGCTGCGACGCCTGACCGGGCTGCTGCTGTCTCTCGAGCATGAGCATCCGACCGTGGACGCCATGCTCACGCAATTCGCCGGCTGGGAGCAGGAGTTGGCGACCGCCGTTCCGCCGGACCCCACTCCCCGGATCGGGTCAGGCGGTGACGAACAACGCGTGTATCTGGACCATGCGTTCGACGTCGGTGCGTACAACCCGTGTTTCCCCGAGTACACCTTCGACCATCTCGACGACGACACCGCTTCGGGTCGCGTCACGTTTCCGGTGGTCTACGAGGGCCCGCCGGGACTGGTGAACGGCGGCTTTCTCGCCGTCTTCTTCGACTGCATCACCCAGCACCAGAGCTGCGCTGCCAGCCGGACGGGCAAGACGCGCTCGCTGACGGTTTCGTTCCGTCGGCCGACGCCGATTCTGACCGAACTTCGCTTCGACATCGCCCGCGAGGAATCCGACGGCAAGGTGACGTCGACCGCGCGACTGCTGCTGGGCGACGAGGTGCTCTGCATCGGCGAGTTCAAGACCGTGGCCACCTCACCGGACAAACTGACCGGCTTCCAATTTGGCAACCGGCGGGTCAAGAACTAGTGGTCGTACAACGCATTCGCCAACCTCGGGTGGCCGAGATCGTGGCCTCCCGGCTGCGGGAGGACATCCTGTCCGGCCGCCTGAAGGAAGGCGATGTGCTGCCGTCGCAGGAAAACCTGTTCTCCGAATTCGGCGTGAGCCCACCCGCGGTGCGCGAGGCGATCCACATCCTGGAAACCGACGGGCTGATCTCGGTGCGCCGCGGCAACGTTGGCGGAGCGGTCGTTCACCTGCCGTCGGCCGAGCGCACCGCCCACATGATCAGCATGGTGTTGCAGTCGCGGTCCTCGACACCGGCCGACGTCAGCGGCGCGCTGCTGCACCTCGAGCCGATCTGCGCCGGTATGTGCGCCGCCCGCGAGGACCGGATGACTGAAGTCGTGCCGTATCTCGAAGCCGAAATCGAGGTGCAGACAGAGCAATTCGACGACCTGTCGCGCTATGTGCCCAACGCGCGGCGGTTTCACGAAGCGATCGTCTCCCGCTGCGGTAACGAGCCGATGATCTTGCTGATCGGCTCGCTGGAACTGATCTGGTCGGCGCATGAGTCCTCGGTGTGGAGCGATGAGGGCGACCCGATGTCACGCAAGACCATGAGCGCTGCGCTGCGCGATCACCAGCGGTTGTTGGACGCCGTTCGCGACGGCGATTCGGCCCGCGCGGTGCGACTCGCGCAGGACCACCTCGCCGCCGCCCGGCGCAACACGCTCGCCGTCGGCAACGACAAAACCATTGAGGCCAAACTGATCTCGAACGGCAACCATCAGGAGCCCGGCAGATGACAGACGATCGCGTGCTATTCGACGTCGATTCCGGGAAACGGATCGCGACCATCACGTTCAACAATCCGGGTCAGCGCAATTCGTATGACGCGGCGATGCGCGACGACGTTGCGCGATATCTGGATCGCGTCGCCGAAGACGACGACATCACCGTGGTGCTGCTTCGTGGCGCCGAAGGTGTATTCAGCACGGGCGCGGACATGAACAACGCGTACGGCTGGTATGCCGATCGAGACGCGCCCGAGGCCAAGCGGCGTCCCAGCCAGCGGCGGCGTTTGACCGTGGACCGCAAATCGTTCGGCTTCTACCACAACCTGATGGGCTTTCCGAAGGTCACCGTGGGGGAGATCAGCGGATACGCACTCGGCGGCGGCTTCGAGATGGCGTTGATGACCGACATCTCGGTGATCGGGCGCGACACCAAGATCGGCATGCCCGCCACGCGGTTCCTCGGCCCCGCGCTGGGCAGCCTGCACATGTTCTTCCACCGGCTGGGGCCGGTGCTCGCCCGTCGACTCCTGCTGACGGGCGACATCATCGAGGCCGGTGTCATCGAGCATCTCGGCATCTTCACCGACACGTGCGATCCGGCCGCGGTCCCGGCCAGGGCCAGGTATTGGGCAGAGAAGGCCGCCAAGATGCCTGCCGACGGCGTGGTCATCGCCAAGGAGGCGTTTCGGCTCGTCGAGCAGAGCCAGGCCTACCAGGGTGAGGAAGTGGCCAGCTATCTGTTCCACGCGTACGGCACGAACCTGCAGTTCGCGCCGGGTGAGTTCAACTTCGTCAAGACGCGGGCACAGCACGGAACCAAGGAGGCGTTCCGGCTGCGTGACGAGCACTTCTACGTACCAGAGCCGGAGTGACGCCGGCCACCTACTGGCAGCGATACATTATCTGCTACTTTTGTAAAGTCGTTCCTACCGAAAACCGAGGTCGAGAAACATGCCAACACCCGTCATCGTCGGTGCCGCCAGGACAGCCATCGGCCGGTCGTTCAAGGGGACGCTGGTCAACACACCTCCCGAGACGCTGATCACCACGGTGCTGCCGGAGGTCGTCCGCCGGGCCGGCGTCGACCCGTCGGCCATCGACGACCTCATCTTCGCCGAATCCCATTACGGCGGCGGCGATCTCGCGCGCTACGCGGCCGACGCGACCGGCATGCCGCACGTTCCCGGTCAGTCGGTGAACCGTCATTGCGCGGGTAGCCTGACCGCGATCGGTAATGCGTCCGCACAGATCGGGTCCGGTATGGAGCGGGTGCTCATCGCAGGTGGCGTGCAGTCGCTTTCGATGACGCCGCTGACGAACTGGCGCATCCCCGGCCCCGAGCTCAAGTTCGAGGAGCGGTGGATGCCCCCGACGCACGTCGAGACGCCGGATGCGCCGACAAAAGACATGTCGATCACGGTCGGGTGGAACACCGCGCAGTCGGTGGGCATCACCCGCGAGGAGATGGACGCCTGGGCCGCGCGATCACACCAGCGTGCGATCGCGGCGATCGACGCGGGCAAGTTCATCGACGAGATCATTCCGCTGAAGGTGCAGCAGTTCGACGGTTCGGTGGTCGACTTCAGCGTCGACGAGCATCCCCGTCGGGACACCACCGTCGAGAAGCTGGCCGGGCTCAAGGTCCTGCACCCGGAGATCGAAGGCTTCTCGATCACCGCGGGCAACAGCAGCGGCACCAACGATGCGGCCGCGGCTGTGGCGCTGGTCGAACGTGACTACGCCGAAGCCGAGAAGCTGACGGTGCTCGCAACGGTGAAGGCTTGGGCCTCAGCTGGTGTCGCACCGCGGGATACCGGGCTTGGCGCGGTGAAGGTCATCGGCAAGGTGCTCGATCGCGCGGGCTTGAAGCCGTCCGATGTGACGCTGTGGGAGATCAATGAGGCGTTCGCATCGGTGCCCATCGCGGCGTGCCGCGAGTACGGGCTGGACGAAGAGCTGGTCAACTTCTCCGGAAGTGGTTGCAGCCTCGGCCATCCCATTGCGGCATCTGGTGCGCGCATGGTGACCACCCTCGTCTACGAGTTGCAGCGGCGTGGCGGAGGCATCGGCGTCGCGGCGATGTGCGCGGGCGGTGGCCAGGGCGGCGCGGTCGTCATCGAGGTCTAACCTCGCCAGAGGCTATATCGAAACTGCCCGTGTACGGAGCGACAAAGTTATTGTCGCTCGCTACGTGGGCAGTTTTCTGTATTCACCTGGCGAGCGCGCGCTTAGCCCACAGCGCGAAGAGAACTAGCGCGCGGGGGCCTTGCTTCGCGTGCGCGGGCCGGAGGCCTTGGTCGCCTTGCGAGCGGCGTTCGCCGGCTTCTTGCCGCTCTCCCCAAT
>JAJKIB010000442.1 GCA_021154745.1 Mycobacterium sp. | reverse complement strand
CGCCCAAGCCGAACCCGGTGGACGCCGACCGGCAGGACCGCTACGGCGTCGCGCTGGAGCCGTCCGAATTGTTGTGGGAGAACTTCGACCCGCGCTTTGACGTCGCGAAGACGCCCAACGAAGTGAACCGGTTCGGCTGGGTCGTCGAAGTCAATCCATGGGACCCCAACTCGAAACCCGTCAAGCACACCGCGCTGGGACGGCTCAAGCACGAGGCCGCCACCATCTACATCACCGGCGACGGCACCGTGGTCGCCTACAGCGGCGACGACGAGCGCTTCGACTACATGTACAAGTTCGTCTCCGCCAACAAGGTCCGGCCCGGTACCGATCCCGCGGCGATGGCGCACAACATGACGCTGCTCGACGATGGCACGCTCTATGTAGCGAAGCTGGCCAGCGACATCCCGGCCAACGAGATCGACGGCTCCGGCAAGCTGCCGTCGACCGGTTCCTTCAGGGGCACCGGGACGTGGATTCCACTGCTGAAGTCGGGCGCAGGCGGCGAGGGTCGATCACTCGTCGACGGGGAGACCCCGCAGGAGGCGGCGGTGTTCACCCGGTTGGCGGCCGACAAGGCCGGCGCTACCAAGATGGATCGACCAGAGGACTTCGAGGCCAACCCCAAGACCGGCAAGGTGTACGTCGCGCTCACCAACAACGACGAGCGCGGCGCGCCGGGCGAGGCAGTGCCCGACGCCGCCAACCCGCGCAACGACAACAAGAGCGGGCAGATCCTCGAGATCACCGACGACCATGCGGGCACGACCTTTACCTGGGATCTGTTGCTTGTCTGCGGCGATCCCGCGGCCGCCGACACCTATTTCGCCGGATTCGACAAGGGCAAGGTCAGCCCGATCTCCTGCCCCGACAACCTGGCCTTCGACAGCCACGGCAATCTGTGGATCTCCACCGACGGCAACGCGCTGGACTCCAACGACGGGCTGTTCGCCGTCGCGCTCGAGGGGCCGAACCGCGGCGAGACCAAACAGTTCCTCACCGTGCCGCTCGGCGCGGAGACATGCGGGCCCGTCGTCACCGACGATCTCGTCACGGTGTGCGTCCAGCATCCCGGCGAGAACGACGACAACAGCATCGATAATCCGTTGTCGCGCTGGCCGGAGGGCGGCAACGGTACTGCGCGGCCGTCGGTAGTCGCGGTGTGGAAAGCCGATGGGCGGATTGGCGTCTAGCCTGACGACAGTGACCTTCCCAATTCGCATCGGCGTGCAACTGCAGCCGCAACACTGTTCGCAATACAGCCATCTGCGCGACGCGGTTCGCCGCTGTGAGGACATCGGTGTCGACGTCGCGTTCAACTGGGATCACTTCTTCCCGCTCTACGGCGATCCCGACGGTCCGCACTACGAGTGCTGGACGACGCTGGGTGCCTGGGCCGAGCAGACGTCGCGCCTGGAGATCGGCGCACTGGTGACGTGCAACTCCTACCGCAATCCCGAACTGCTGGCCGATATGGCGCGCACCGTCGACCACATCGCCGACGGCCGGCTGATCCTCGGCATCGGGTCGGGCTGGAAAGAGAAGGACTACGACGAGTACGGCTACGAGTTCGGCACCGCGGGCAGCCGCCTCGACGATCTGGCCGCCGCGATGCCGCGCATCAAGTCACGGCTGGCCAAGCTCAACCCGCCGCCCACCCGGCACATCCCCGTGCTGATCGGCGGTCAAGGTGAGCAGAAGACGCTGCGCCTGGTCGCCGAGTACGCCGACATCTGGCACGGGTTCACCACGCTGAAGTCCTACCCCGACAAGGCCGAGGTCCTGGCGCGTCACTGCGCGGACGTCGGACGCGACCCGGCCACCATCGAGCGCTCCGCCGGCGTTGCGGGCGACAACCTCGACGCGCTGCTGGCCGAAGCCAATGCGTTCGTCGACCTCGGGGTGACGATGCTGACCGTCGGCGTCAACGGACCCGACTACGACCTGACGCAGGCCGAGGCGCTGTGCCGGTGGCGCGACCGTCGTCAACAGAATGGAAACTGAACTGGCGGAACGGCTCCCGTTGCGACGGCTACGTGAGATGCTGTCCGCGCCATGCCCAAGAAGTATGGGGTCAAAGAAAAAGACCTCGTGGTCTCGCATGTCGTCAACCTGGTACTGACGGGCAAACTTCGCTCGGGGGATCGGATCGACCGTAACGAGATCGCGCAGGAACTCGGGCTCAGCCGCGTGCCAATCCAGGAGGCTGTGGTCCAGCTCGAGCATGACGGGATACTGTCCACGCAGTATCACCGCGGGGCGTACGTCGAACGATTCGACGAGTCCGTCCTGCGTGAACACCACGAGCTGTACGGACTGTTGAATGGGCTCGCGTCGGCCCGCGCCGCGATCGATGGCCGCCCGCAAATCCTCGACCAGCTCGCCGTGCTGATCGAATCCATGCGCAGCAGCAAAGATTCGCGCACATTTCAGGAGACGGCGTGGCAGTTCCGGCGCGTCATCAACGACGACTACGCAGGCCCGCGATTGCAGGCGGCGATCCGTGCGTCGCAGACCTTCATCCCCCGCGGGTTCTGGCTGGCCTACCTCAACAACCACAACGAGATGCTGCCGTTCTACGAAGCCGAGACGGCCGCCATCCACCGGCGCGACCCCGACGGCGCCCGCACCGCTTGCGTCGAGCGATCGGAGGCGATGGCCAGGATCATGCTCGGTGAATTGGTGCGGCGCGGGGTGTTCCGCGCCTCCGGGGCATCGGTTGCGTTCTAAGTGAGCTGAAGGCGATTCCACCGAGTGCTCGGCAGCTACCTTGCTTGGGTGACCGCCGTCAAGACATCCGTCGTCGCGCTGATCGCACTGCTGATATGCAGCATGGGTCTGGCGGCGCCCGCTGGTGCCAACGTCGACCAGTGCGCCCCGCCGGGAGTCCAGAGTGCCAGCGCGCTGCCGACCAATCTCGCCGCCGCCGCCCAGGGTCCCGGCGCCGACAGGTACACGACCCCGACGGTCGCATCGTTGAGCGCTGTCAACGTCAATGCTCTTGGCCTGGGTGTGCCGGGGATGCTGACCGTCGGCACGCTCTCGGATGCGCCGCCGAGTATCTGTATCAACTCCGCGGGACAGTTCACGGGCTTCGACAACGAACTTCTGCGCGCGATCGCCGACAAGCTGGGACTCAAGATCAATTTCGTCGGCACCGAGTTCTCCGGGCTGCTGGCGCAGGTGGCGTCGCGGCGCTTCGACGTCGGATCGTCCTCGATCACGACTACCGATGCCCGCCGGCGCACGGTCGGCTTCACCAATGGTTATGACTTCGGCTACTTCTCACTCGTCGTTCCGTCCGGGTCACCGATCACCGGGTTTGGCAAGCTGGCGACAGGACAACGCATCGGCGTCGTGCAGGGCACCGTGCAGGAGGCGTACGTCATCGACACGCTGCACCTGCAACCGGTGAAGTTCCCCGACTACAACACCGTCTACGCCAGCCTCAAGACCCGCCAGATCGACGCGTGGGTGGCGCCGTCGCAGCAGGCACAGGGCACGGTGCAGCCCGGTGATCCCGCGCAGATCATCGAAAACACCTTCAGCTTGGACAATTTCGTGGCGTGGGCGGTGGCCAAGGACAACCAGCCGCTGATCGACGCGTTGAACTCGGGGCTGGATGCGATCATCGCGGACGGCACCTGGGCGCGGTTGTACGTCGATTGGGTGCCGCGCGCGTTGCCGCCGGGATGGAAGCCCGGGTCGAAGGCGGCGCCTGCGCCGCAGCTGCCCGACTTCGCCGCGATTGCGGCGGAGAACCAACAGGCGCCGTCGGGTGCCGCCGCACCGAAGTCCACGCTGTCGCAGCTCAAGGATTCGTTCCTCAACTGGGATCTGTACAAGCAGGCCATCCCTGACCTGTTCAAGACCGGGCTGCCGAACACGTTGATCCTGACCGTCAGCGCTTCAGTGATCGGTCTGGCGCTGGGCATGGC
Organism: Mycobacterium sp.; assembly: GCA_021154745.1. Lineage (GTDB taxonomy): Bacteria > Actinomycetota > Actinomycetes > Mycobacteriales > Mycobacteriaceae > Mycobacterium. Next base: position 4,626 of record JAJKIB010000442.1, on the reverse strand, counting down.
GCTGGCCGTCGCAGGGATCTCGCGGGCCCGTTGGCTGCGATGGCCGGCCCGGGTGTACACCGACATCTTTCGTGGGCTGCCGGAAGTGGTGATCATCCTGCTGATCGGGCTGGGCGTCGGGCCGGTGGTGGGCGGCTTGACGGGTAACAACCCGTATCCGCTCGGCATCGCCGCGTTGGGTCTGATGGCTGCCGCGTATGTCGGGGAGATCTTCCGGTCCGGCATCCAGAGTGTGGAGCCCGGTCAGCTGGAGGCGTCCCGCGCACTGGGCTTCAGTTACACGTCGTCGATGCGGCTGGTGGTGGTGCCGCAGGGAGTGCGACGGGTGCTGCCCGCCCTGATGAACCAGTTCATCTCGCTGTTGAAGGCCTCCTCGCTGGTGTATTTCCTTGGACTGGTTGCCAATCAGCGTGAGCTGTTCCAAGTGGGGCGCGATCTCAACGCGCAGACCGGCAACCTCTCGCCACTGGTGGCGGCCGGGTTGTTCTACCTGTTGTTGACGGTCCCGCTGACGCACCTGGTGAACTTCATCGACACCCGGCTGCGGCGTGGCCGTGAACCCGGCAGGGAAGACCCGCTCGAATTGTCCACGTCCCAGGAGATGATCTGATGGCTGATTCAGTGTCGCTGGCGGTCGAACCAGTGTCGTTGAGCGCCACCGACATTCACTTGGCGTTCGGCCCGAACGCGGTGCTGCGCGGCGTCGACATCGACGTGCCTGCGGGTACCACCGCGGCGGTGATCGGGCCGTCCGGGTCGGGCAAGTCGACGCTGCTGCGGACGCTGAACCGGCTCTACGAACCCGACAAGGGCGACATCCTGCTCGACGGCCGGTCGGTGCTCGCCGACAACCCCGATCAGCTGCGGCAGCGCATCGGCATGGTGTTCCAGAACTTCAATCTGTTCCCGCACCGCAGCGTGTTGGACAACGTGACGCTGGCGCCGCGCAGGCTCAAGCGGCTCGGTGCCGTGCAGGCACGCGAGTTGGGGCTGGAGCAGTTGGACCGTGTTGGGCTGCGGCACAAGGCCGACGTGCGGCCCGGCACGCTGTCGGGCGGGCAGCAACAACGGGTGGCGATCGCGCGGGCGCTGGCGATGTCGCCGCAGGTGATGTTCTTCGATGAGGCCACCTCGGCGCTGGATCCCGAGTTGGTCAAGGGCATCCTGGCGCTCATCGCCGATCTCGGCTCCCAGGGCATGACGATGGTGGTGGTCACGCACGAGATGGGTTTCGCGCGGTCGACGTCGGACGCGGTGGTGTTCATGGACCACGGCCAGGTAGTCGAAGCGGGTCCACCGGAGCAAATCTTCGACGCCGCGGAGACCGACCGGCTGCGTCGTTTTCTATCGCAGGTTCTTTGAGGTTAATTGACGCGCATTCGCATGTGGCAGCCCCCAACAGGTTAGACTGGCGAATTATGGTGGAGACCGAATCGCAGGTCGGCGAGTTGGCCGGTGAGCTGCAGCGCGTGCTCTCCAAGGTGTTCTCGGTGCTTCGCCGCGGCGACCCCAATCGGACCGAGGCCGGCGACCTGACGCTGGCTCAGTTGTCGATTCTGCTGACGTTGCTGGACCTGGGTCCCATCCGGATGACGGAGCTGGCCGCCCACGAGCGGGTGCGAACACCCACCACCACGGTGGCGATCCGCCGGCTGGAGAAACTGGGTCTGGTCAAACGCTCCCGCGATCCGTCGGATCTTCGGGCCGTGCTCGTCGACATCACCCCGAAGGGCCTGGCTCAGCATCGTGACGCGCTGGCCGCGCGCAAGGCGCGACTGGCCACGCTGCTGGCGAAGCTCAGCGCCGAAGACCTCGAGACGTTGACCAAGGCGTTGGCCCCGCTGGAGCGGCTGGCCGAATAGTTAGCCCAGCCAATCGAGAACCGCCGCGGCGGTCCACGACTGCTGCATGCTGCCCAGTGGCTCGCCGGTGAACGGCTCGTAGTACTCCGCGAAGGTGCCGTCGCTGGCCTGCCTGAGGCCTTCCCGCTTGAGCATCTGCGCGCGTTCGGCCCAGCCGCGGCGGGCGAAACACCACGAGAACAGCCACGTCATCACCGGCCACACCGGCCCGCGCCAGTACTCGCGCTGCCGGAAGTCACGCGACACCGGCGACGTCGACGGGATCAGTGAGTACCGCAGATCCGGATGCCCACAGAACCGCGGACCCTCAAGCAGCCTTAGCAGGGTCCGCTCCTTGTCGTGCGGCAACCCGCCGCACAGCAGCGGTGCGAACTGCGCGACCGTCTCGGTGGCCACCCATTTGTCGGCGCGCACATCGAAATCCCTTGCGGCGCCGGTGCGTTCGTCGGTGGTCGCGACGACGCCCCTGCGGAACCGCTCGGCCCAGGCGTACAGATCCCTCACGTCGGCGTTGGGGCGTTTGTAGTCCTCGCCGATCTCGGCCAGAACCGTGCACGCCACAGACAGGATCGCCGACACGAACACGTCCTCCACGGCGAAGCTCATCACCTTGGGCAACAGCTCGTCGTCGTAGCGGGCGGCCTTCATCTCTTCGACAAGCCACAGATACCGGTCGTACTCGACGTCGCTCGGGCGCTGGCTGGCGTCGGTGACGATGGTGTTGTCCTCGCGCTGATACTCCGGCACGGTGCCGGGAATCACGTTGGCGTAGGAGCTATCCCAGCGCGGTGAGTTGTCCATGCCGGACTCCCATCCGTGGTACAGCGTGACCCGGCCGTGCTCGTTCTGGTCGCGGCCCTCGGCCAGCCATCGATGCCACCGCACCAGGTCCGCCCAGCGACGGTCCAGGAACGCCTCCGCGACGCCGCGGGTGGATCGCCCGCGAGTGCGGGCGTGGTCGAGGATCCGCTGCACCGCGATCGCATGCACCGGCGGCTGGGTGATGCCAGACGTGTGGCGGGTTCTTGGTGCGTTGGCGGCCAGCGCCGAGGTGGCCCACCGCGCGGGCCCGGGGAAGTAGCCGTCGACGCCGTTGGCGAAGACGATGTGCGGGATCATCCCGTTGGTCCACTGCGCCGAGAGCAGCGTGTCGAGTTCCACGACGGCCCGCTCGACACTCAGCGGCGCCAGCCCGATGGCGACGAACGCGGCGTCCCAGCTCCACATGTGCGGATACAGCAACGGCGCGGCGGTGGTCATCGCGCCCAGGTCGTTGCCGCGCAGTAGATATGCGGCGCGGGCCGCGAGTTGGGTCGGAGCGAAGCTGTGGTCGGGAGGCATCGCTTCAATAATGCGACGCGTTTGCCTGAAACGCAGGTCGGTAGGGTGGCCGACATGCCGACTGCGATGATCACCGGAGCTTCCGGCGGCCTTGGTTCGGCGCTCGCCGAGGCGCTTGCGCCGACGCACACATTGTTCCTGGCGGGCCGGCCGTCGCCGCGGCTCGACGAGGTGGCCGCGCGCTGCGGCGCCACCACGTGGCCGATCGATCTGGCCGACACCGACGCCATACCGGCGGTGGTAGAGCCGATCGTCGAGCTCGACGTGCTGATCCACAACGCCGGCGTCGCGTTCCCGGGACGGGTCGCCGAATCGACCCTCGACGAATGGCGGAAGACGATGGAGGTCAACGTCATTGGCGCGGCGGCGCTGACACTCGCGCTTCTGCCGGCATTGCGTGCCGCCGAAGGTCACATCGTGTTCATCAACTCCGGTTCGGGCATCAACGCCTCGCCGGGATTGGCGTCCTATTCGGCGAGCAAGTTCGCCCTGCGCGGGTTGGCGGATTCCTTGCGTAACGACGAGCGGTCGCTGCGGGTGACGTCGGTTCACCCCGGCCGGATCGCGACGGTCATGCAGGAAGGCCTGGTCGCCTACGAAGGCAAGGACTACGACCCGTCGCGGTTCTTGAGCCCGCAGACCGTCGCCAAGGTCGTCGCCGACGCGGTGAATGCGCCGGCCGACGCCCAAATCCACGAGATCATCGTCCGCCCCCGGTGATTTGTGTGCGTTCGGGAGCGGTGGGCGCTCCGAAATGCACACAAACCGCCATTAGATGACGATGTTGACCAGTCGGCCGGCGACCACGATGACCTTCTTCGGCGTTGCACCGTTGATGAACGCCTGCACCTTGTCGTCGGCCAGCGCAGCGGTCTCCAGCGTGTCGGCGTCGGCATCGGCGGGCACCGTCACACGGCCGCGGACCTTGCCGTTGACCTGCACCGGATACTCGACGGTGTCCTCGATCAGGTACTGCGGGTCGGCCACCGGGAACGGGCCGTGTGCCAGCGACTTGTCATGGCCCAGCCGCTTCCACAACTCCTCCGCGAGATGCGGTGCCAGCGGCGCGACCATCAGCACCAGCGGCTCGAGCGCCGCCCGCGAGCGCACCTCGTTTTTGGTCAGGTGGTTGGTGTACTCGATCAGCTTCGCCGCGGCGGTGTTGTTGCGCAGCGCCGCGTAGTCCTCGGTCACCCCGGCGATCGTGCGGTGCAGTTGCTTCTGCGTCTCCTCGTCGAGCGCCTCGTGCTCGGCGGCTCGTTCGATGCCGGTCTGCTCGTCGACCACCAATCGCCACACCCGCTGCAGGAACCTGTACGCGCCGACGACGTCCTTGGTGGCCCACGGCCGCGATGCCTCCAGCGGGCCCATCGACATCTCGTATACGCGCAGAGTGTCGGCGCCGTAGTTGTCGCAGATCTCG
>JAJKIB010000441.1 GCA_021154745.1 Mycobacterium sp. | reverse complement strand
GACTTCAACGACAACGAGGAATGGTTCGCCAAGAACAAGGAGCCGCTGTCGCGCAAGCAGGACATCGGCGCCGATTTGGCGGTGCCCACCACGTTCATGGCGGTGCGTCTGCATGGCCTCGGCTGGCTCAACGACCTCGGAGATATCCCGAACAAGAAGAACATTCGCCAGGATCTCCTCGAATCCAGTGTGGATCCAGGCCGCAAGTTCAGTGCGCCGTACATGTCGGGCATGGTCGGGCTCGCCTACAACCGGGCTGCCACCAAGCGCGACATCACGAAGATCGACGACCTGTGGGATCCCGCGTTCAAGGGCCGGGTCAGCCTGTTCTCCGACGCGCAGGACGGCCTCGGCATGATCATGATGTCGCAGGGCAACTCGGTCGAGAACTCGAGCATGGAGACCGTCCAGAAGGCGATCGACGTGGTCAAGGAGCAGAAGGAGAAGGGCCAGATCCGCCGCTTCACCGGCAACGATTACGCCGACGACCTGGCTTCGGGCAATGTCGCTATCGCGCAAGCCTATTCGGGCGATGTGGTCCAGCTGCAAGCGGACAATCCGGACCTCCAATTCGTCGTGCCGGAAGCGGGCGGCACCACGTTCGTCGACACGATGGTGATTCCGTACACCACCGAGAACCAGAAGGCGGCCGAGGCGTGGATCAACTACGTCTACGACCGGCCGAACTACGCCAAGCTCGTCGCCCACACGCAATACGTGCCGGTGCTGTCGGACATGACCGACGAGCTGAACAAGATCGATCCGAAGTTGGCGTCCAACCCGCTGATCAACCCGTCGAAGGAGACGCTGGCCAAGCTGAAGGGCTGGCCCGCGCTCACCGACGAGCAGACCAAGCAGTACAACGACGCCTACGCCGCGGTCACCGGCGGCTGATCAGATGGCAGGTGCAGCCGCCAGCAATAGGCAGCGGAGCAAGGTCGCCCCGTATCTGATGATCCTGCCCGCGCTGGTGTACCTCGGGATCTTCTTCGTGGTGCCTTTCTATTCGCTGGCGCGCACCTCGTTGTCGTCATCGGGGGGCTCGGTGTATCTGCCGACGCTGGACTTCAATTGGGACTTCGCCAACTACGCCGAGGCATTCAGCCACTACCAGGATCAGATCGTCCGGTCGTTCGTGTATGCGATCACGGCGACCTTGTTGTGTCTGCTGCTGGCCTTTCCGCTGGCATATGTGATCGCGTTCAAAGCAGGCCGCTACAAGAACCTGATCCTCGGGCTGGTGATCCTGCCGTTCTTCGTGACGTTCCTGATCCGCACCATCGCGTGGAAAACCATTCTGGAAGACGATGGTTGGGTGGTCGGCGCATTGAACGCGATGGGCTTGCTACCCAGCGAAGGCCGGTTGCTCTCGACGAGCTGGGCGGTCATCGGGGGCCTGACCTACAACTGGATCATCTTCATGATCCTGCCGCTGTACGTCAGCCTGGAGAAGATCGATCCGCGGCTGATCGAGGCGTCGAAAGACCTCTACTCGTCGAACACCCGCAGCTTCACCAAGGTGATCCTGCCGTTGTCGATGCCCGGCGTTTTGGCGGGCAGCCTGTTGGTTTTCATCCCGGCGTCTGGCGATTTCATCAATGCCGACTATCTGGGTAGTACCCAAACGACCATGATTGGCAATGTCATTCAGAAACAGTTCCTCGTGGTGAAGGACTACCCTGCCGCGGCGGCGCTCAGCATGGTGCTGATGGCGATCATTCTCGTCGGCGTGCTGCTCTACACTCGGGCGCTCGGCACGGAGGACCTGGTATGACGTCGCAAGGTGTGCCAGTCGTCGCCGAGGTCATCGACCGGCGGGCAGAACCGAAAACCGTTAAGGGCGGCCGCAAGTGGGGCGATTGGAGCCTGCGCGTCGTTGCGGGGCTGGTGCTGCTCTATCTGTTCCTGCCGATCTTCGTGATCATCCTGTTCTCGTTCAACAATCCGAAGGGCAAGTTCAACTACAGCTGGCAGGGCTTCACGCTTGAAAACTGGGCTCACCCGTTCAAGTACCCGGCACTGACAGACGCGTTGAAGCTGAGCCTGAACGTCGCCGCCGTCTCCACGGCATTCGCTCTGGTGTTGGGCACGCTGGTGGCGATAGCCCTTGTCCGCCAACGATTCCGGGGCCAGAGCGCGGTGGATACCTTCCTCGTGTTGCCGCTCACTGCCCCCGAAGTGGTGATGGGCGCTGCGCTGCTGACGCTGTTTCTCGATTTCGGCTGGGCCGCGGGCTACGTCACGATCCTGATCGCGCACATCGCCTTCGAGATCAGCTTCATCGCGATGACGGTGCGGGCACGGATGCGCGGGTTCGACTGGACGCTGGAGGACGCCTCGATGGATCTCGGCGCCTCCCCCACCCGGACCTTCTTCAAAGTGACGCTGCCGCTCATCATTCCGGGCGTTGTGGCCGCGGCGATGTTGTCGTTCGCGCTGTCACTCGACGACTTCATCATCACGTATTTCGTCAGCGGGTCGACGGTGACCTATCCGCTGTACGTGAACGCGGCGGTGAAGGCTGCGGTGCCGCCGCAGATCAACGTGCTGGCGTCCGCGATCCTGGTGATCAGCCTGCTACTGCTCGCCGTGGGAACACTGTACCGGCGCAAGCGAATCGAAGGCTAGTCGAGCTGGACCGTGACCTTCACGCGGCCATCGGCGTCGCGGTTGGCGACGGCGTGGCCCGTACGGTCTTGACCGTCGAGCTTCAGCAGCGTGATCGGTCCGCCGTCACCGAGAAAGTTGCGCCACCACGTCTTGTTGTCTGGTGACATGACGTTGATGACGATGCCGTCGCCGGAGCGCCGGTACCCCACCGGTGTCTGGACCGTCTTGCCCGATCGACGCCCGACATAACGAATGTTGATCAAGCCGCGCCGCACGACTTCTCCCACAACTGGTGCGTCGATCAGGGCGATGAACAGCTTGTTGACGATTCCGACGATCGGCGAGTAGAAGATTCCGGATGCCATGTGGCGCACATTATCAGCCGACCTCGGCGGGCACCGGCGACGAGCGAGCACCGGTGCGAGCCGCACCGATACCTGCAGCCACCACGAAGCAGATGCCGACGATGCCCGCCGGGCCGGGGACTTGGTGGAGCACGATCAGGCCGACGATCATCGCGAACGCCGGCTCGAGACTCATCAGCGTGCCGAATGCGGCGGTGGTCAACCGGCGCAGCGCAAGCAGTTCCAACGCGAAGGGCACCACCGGCAGCAGGATCGCCAAGCCGACGCCGATGAGCAAGATCTCAGGCGTGATCCGCGGCAGCACCGCGGGGCCGACAGCGATGGTGGCGACCAGCCCGGCGACGGGCATCGACACCGCGAGCGCGTTGATGCCGGCGACCTCGTCACCGGCGCGCTGGGTGAGCAGGATGTAGCCGGCCCAGAACACGGCCGCGCCAAGCGCAAGCAGGACACCGATGGGGTCGACGCCACCGCCGAACGGCTGGGTGAGCAACACGACGCCGACCGCAGCGAGTCCCGGCCACACCAACCGGTGCGCGCCCTTGCCGTGCGCGACCGCGACGCCGAGCGGTCCGAGGAACTCCAACGCGCTAGCGGTGCCCAAGGGAATGCGATCAATCGCCGCCATGAACAGCAGCGTGATGGTCGCGGTCACCACGCCCAGCACGACGCAGACGCGAAAGGTCGCCCAGGTGAACGCCGAGAAGCGCGGCCGGACGATCACGAGCATCAGCACACCGGCCCACGCCAGCCGCAACCACGCCGCGCCCTCGACGCCGATGCGGTCGATCAGCGTCACGGCGATCGCGAGGCCGATCTGGACGCACAGCATCGAGCCCATCGCCATCAGGGCGCCGCTGCGGGCTTGGTTCGTGGTCACCTCTGCATTGAACGGCACCACAACCGTTCGCGTCCACGTGATTTTCCTGGACATACCGTCCATGAATCATGAACGGTTCGAGCGCGGCTACTGGGCCCGTCGCGCCCGCGCGCGCCGCTTGCCTTCGTGCATAGCTGCCACTCGGGCGACCGGAATCGCGCGGCCGTGCTCGATGAGATCCTTCGGTAGGGGCTGTGGGGTGGGCATCGTCTCGGCCCACGGGTCACGCCCGGCGAGCGCGTCGATCGCGGTGTGAACAGTGAAGTCGGCAGGTTTGGCGCGGTCGAGTTCAGACCAGTCCAAAGGAAACGACACTGGTGTGCCTGGACGCAGGCGGGGACTGTACGCCGCGACGACGGTCGCACCACCGGCGCGGGTGGAATCCACGAACACTTTGCCTTTGCGGTCCTCCACGATGAAAGCCGTTGTGGCAATGGCAGGATCGAGTGCCTCGGCCCTAGCGGCAAGCGCTCGGGTGGCCGCGGCTACGTCGTCGACCGGGGCACTGTCATCGATGGGTACGAACACATGGACGCCCTTGGCGCCACTGGTCTTCACCGCGCCGGCCAAGCCGCAATCCGCGAGGGCCTGACGGACAAGGAAAGCCACGGCAATCACGGCGCCGAAGTCGTCGGCGGGCGGGTCGAGGTCCAGGATCAGATGCGTGGGCCGATAGATGTTGTCGGCCAAGCCAAGACTCGGGTGGTACTCGACGGCGCGCTGATTGGCCAGCCACAGCAGAGTGCGCCGATCGTTACACAGCGGGTAGTGCACCTCTCGCTTGGAGGCCTCGGCCCAGATCGCCACCGTCTTCACCCAGTCCGGGGTGTACTTCGGCGCGTTCTTCTGCATGAACGGCGCCTGGCCCCGCAGCACGCGCAGCACGGTGAGCGGTCGGTCGATCAGTCCCGGCAGCATCCGGTCGGCCACCGCGTCCAGGTAATCCACCAAGTTGCGTTTGGTCGCCCCAGCATCCGGGCTCAGGGGTTGGTCGAGGTTGGTCAGATCGACTCCGGCGCGCTGCTCCCCTGCGCTCATCCACTCAGCGTATGCGGACAAACCAACCTCAGACGCTCAGCCGCCGGTAACGCTGCAGGCGCCGGACGCCGGCGGCCGAAACGGGACCGTCGTGTGGAAGCAACGCGGCATCGACGCGGACCCTGACGTCGTCGACGTCGAAATGCGGACCAATCGCCACCATGCAGTTGGCTCGCGACGTCGGTGGTGCCGTTGCGATGTGAACCGACCTGCCGCACCACGTTGACGGCATAGGTGCGGATCCGTTCGCGGTAGCGGATGGCGACGGTTCCCTTGAGGCGATAGACGCCGGCCGGCGGCTGTTCGAGGAGGTCGATGAGCACACCGGGGTCGATGCAGCCGTCGGTGGTCGCGGTGACAGCGTCGGCGTGTGCGTGATGGTGGCGATCATCGATGAGCAGTTCGCGGAACGAGAGTTGCCCGCCTTCATCGCCGAAGCCGGACACGTCGTACAACAATGCGGGATCGACTCTCCCTGCGATTGCACCCACGATGTGGGCGTCGGGATTGCGTTCCCGCACACGGGTTTCAATGCGGCCGAGGGCGGACGGGCGGTCCTGCTCGGGGATCTGGTCGAGTTTGTTGACGACGACGAGGGAGGCGGCACCGTACCGTGCGGGCGGGATGCCGCCGCGGTCGACGGTGTCGAAGTGCGTCGCGGCGTCGATGACGTCAACGACGCCGCCGTGCCGCACGCGGTCAACCCCGCTGAACCGGATCATCCGGGATATCGCGACGGGCTCAGCCAGGCCGCTGGCCTCGACGATGATTGCGTCCAATCCGAGCCCTGGGTCGGCCAGCTTGACCAGTGCCTCGTCTAACCCTCCGTCGTCGGGCAGACAACAGATGCAGCCGCCCGCGATGGAGGCAGGCTCGTCGACCTGTCCTGTGACCAGGGCGGCGTCGACGTTCAGTTCGCCAAAGTCGTTGATGACCACGCCTATTCGTGCTCCCGGCGCACGAAGGACGTGGTTGAGCAGGGTCGTCTTGCCTGCGCCGAGGTAGCCGGTCAGCGCGATGACGGGTATCGCTGGCAACGAGCTCCCTCCGGTAGGCGCGTGCCAGTCTAGGCGGGACGAAGGTGTCTCACGATTCCGCCTTCAGCCGTCGGTGGCGGCCTTGAGGTGTGCGGCGGACGCCAGCTTGAGGTGAACGAGGTCGGACGCGACGGTCGCGAACGTGAAGCCTTCGCTGAGCCGTCGGGCCGCAGTCGTGCCATCCGGCGTATGGATCCCCGCTGCGATCCCCGCGTTCGCCGCGGCTTCGCGCACTCGCTTCAGTGCCGCTTCGAACTCGTCATCCACCGCCGGATCCTGTGAGTGAGCGCCGCCCAGGGCGAGGCGCAAATCCGACGGTCCGATGTAGACGCCATCGAGACCCTGTACAGCACAGATCGTTTCGACGTTCGCCAGGCCGCCGGGCGTTTCAATCATGGCCAGTATCACCGTGTCGCGGTCGGCGTCGGCTGGGCGTGGACCGATCCGCAGCTGCGCGCGCATCGGACCGTACGACCGAATACCGGCCGGCGGATACCGTCCCGCCGCAACGGCTTTCGCAGCTTCGTCGGCATCGTTCACCATCGGCACGATGACGCCCGCCGCGCCCGCGTCCAGCGCGCGTCCGATCGCCGTCACGTCGTTTGCCTCCACCCGCACCAGCCCCACCGCCGAGCCCGAGGCGTCGATGGCCGTCAACCCCGCGACCATGCCCGAATAACCGATCAACCCGTGCTGCACGTCCAGCGCGATGTAATCCCATCCGACGTGCGCCAGCCACTCCGTCGACACCGGACTGTCCAACACCGACCAATAGCCCAGGATCCGTTCCCTCCTCCGAAGGCGTGCGGCGAATTCGTGTGCGCTCATCGGTTGTAGCTCGGCATCGGGCCGCGCAACGCCGCGCCAACATCGTCGCAGGCCTCTACGACGTCGGCGGCTAATGGCCCCTTTGCGACCGCGGCGATGTTGGACCGCAGGTGCTCCACTTTCGACCCGCCCAGCAGGATCGGACCCGCCGCTGGCTTGGCGATGAGCCACCGCAGCGCCAACTCCGTAAGCGGAATACCGGCCTTGTCCGCGATCACCGACAACTGCTGGATCGCCTCGAATATGGCGGCGTTCCAATATCTTTCCCTGTACATCACCGCCAACCGCGAGCTGCCGAACCAGCCCTCGGAAGGGTCGGCGTCGAACGAATGCCGCCCGGTCAGCAGGCCACCGCCGAGGGGGTTGTAGACAACCGTCGTCAACCCGGTGACCGACGCGAACTCGACGTACTCCTCCTCGATCCGCCGCGCCAGCAGGTTGTACAGCTGCTGGGCGGCAACCGGCCGCGGCGCACTCACCGCGTCGGCGGTGTGGTTGACCTCCGCGATCTGCCACGCGGCGTAGTTCGACACACCCAGCGCGCCGATCTTGCCTTCGGCCACCAATTCGGCGACAGTGCCTAGCGTTTCGGCCAGCGAGGCCGCCCGGTCGGGTTGATGAAGATAGAACAGGTCGACGTGCTCGGTGCCCAGCCGGGACAGGCTGCCCTCGACACTGGCCCGCAGCCCCGTCGCCGACAGTGGCGAATGATCGCCGGCATCCGGATGCGGTATGCCCGCCTTGGTGGCCAGGGCGACCCGATCACGGCGCCCGCCGAGCAGTCGCGCCAGCATGCGTTCGGACTCGCCGCCGGCGTACCCGTTGGCCGTGTCGATGTGGGTGATGCCGGCGTCCAAGGCGGCATCCACCATCGCTGCGGCGCCCTCGAAGTCGACGGTGTCCCCGAACGTCATGGTGCCGAGAACCAGCGCACCGAATTCCATCAGGCAACTCCCTTGAGTGCATGGCGCGGTTTGACGCCGACCATGGTGGTCGGATCCAGAGCGGCGGCTCGCAACGCCTTGGTGTACGGCTCGGCCGGATGCGCCAAAACATCTGCGGTGGCGCCACGTTCGACGATCTTGCCGGAGTTCATCACCACGATGGTGTCGCTGATCTCCCGAACCACGCCGAGGTTGTGTGAGATGAAGAGATATGTCAGCCCAGTGTCTCGCTTGATATCCCGCAACAGGTTCAGCACCTGCGCCTGCACCGACACGTCGAGCGCGCTGGTCGCCTCGTCGCACACCAGCAGCTCCGGACCACTCGCCAGGGCGCGTGCGATACCGATGCGCTGGCGTTGTCCACCGGAGAACTCGGCGGGCCGACGGTTCAGCGCGGTGGTCGGCAAGCCGACCTGATCGATCAGCGCGGCCGCCTTCTTCGAACGGTCGGCCTTGCTGCGTATTCCCTTCAGCCGCAGCGGCTCACCGACGATCTCGACCGCCGTCAGGTGCGGGTCCAGTGAGCCGTACGGATCCTGGAACACCATTTGAATCCGCGACCGGTACGGGCGCAGCGCTCGTCCCGACAGCCGGGCGATGTCGACGCCGTCGACCTTGATCCCACCCGACGTAGGCGTCAGCAGGCGCACGATGGCCTTGGCGATGGTCGACTTGCCGCAGCCGGACTCACCGACGATCGCCAGCGTAGAGCCCTTCGCCACCTCGAAGCTCACGCCGTCGACCGCGCGAAAGGCGCCATATTCGACGACGAGGTCCTCTACCGACAGCAAGCTCATGCCGGAACTCCCAACGTGTGATCGGACAGCCGCGGCACGGCGGCCAGCAGCTTCTTGGTGTAGTCGGTCTGCGGCTTGCGCAAGAGGTCTTCGGCTTGGCCGCTTTCGACGAAGCGGCCGTCCTTCATCACGAAAATCCGATCCGACATCAGCCGCGCCACCCCTAGGTCGTGGGTGATCAGCAGCAGCCCGACTCCCGTGCGCTCCTGCAACTCCAGCAGCAGATCCAAAATGCTTGCCTGCACCGTGACGTCCAGTGCGCTGGTCGGCTCGTCGGCGACGATAAGCTCCGGCCCGGCCGCCAGCGCCGAGGCGATCAGCACTCGCTGCAGCATCCCGCCGGAGAACTGATGCGGATACTTCGACAGCTGCCGCTCCGGCTGCGGAATCTTGACCTGCGTGAGAAGTTCGACCGCGCGAGCGGTTTCGCGTGACTTGCCGGTAATGCCGCTATGCCGTATCGCGTCACGCAGCTGCGCGCCGATGGTGTGTACAGGGCTCAGCGCGCTCATCGGGTCCTGCGGGATGAGCGCTACGTGCCGACCGCGGATCTTCTGCAGCGCCTTGGGGTTTCCAAGGACGTCGGTGTCGCCGAAGCGGGCCGAGCCCGACAATATCGCCAGGTCGTCGGCCAGCAGGCCCAGAATGCCCATCGCGGTCGTTGACTTTCCGGACCCGGATTCGCCGATGATCGTGACGGTTTCACCCGCGTCGATAGAAAAAGACACGCCATCAACCGCCCGGACCACGCCGTCGGCGGTGATGAGCTCGATCTGCAAGTCGTCGACACGCAGCAGATTCCCCATCTCAGGCCTCCTTCCTTCGCAGCGGAAGACGTTTCAGCAGACCGAATTTGAAGCCGCCTCGGCGGTCGCGCAGCCCGTCACCGAGCAGGTTCACACCGACCACCAGCAGCGCGATGACCAGGCCGGGAAGGGTCACCAGCCACCACGAGCTGGTCACGTAGTCCTGGCCGTCGGAGATGATGCGACCCCAGGTGGCGAACGGCCGCTGCGGGCCTGCACCGAGGTAGCTCAACGCGCTCTCGAGCAGCACGGCCTGCGCGAGCAGCAGCAGCGCGACAAGCGACACCTGCTTGAAGATGTTGGGCACGATGTGGCGCAGCAGGATCGCCGTGGCGCCCAAGCCGAGCACGTGTGCCGCCTCCACATACGGTTTCTCGCGCTCGACGAGACACAACGACCGGGTGAGCCGGGCGATCTCGGGCCACTGCGCGATAGCGATCACGAACGTGATGACCGGAATCGACGGGCCGAACAGCGCGACGACGAGTAGCAGCATCATCAAAAGCGGCAGCGACAACTGCGCCTCCAGCAGCCGGCTGACGACGCTGTCGGCCCACCCGCCCCAATATCCGGCGACCGCCCCGAGCACCAAGCCGATCACACCGGAGACGACGACAGCCAGAATGCCGATCGTCAACGACACCTGCCCGCCAAAAAGCACCCGCGCCAAGAGGTCTCGGCCGAGCTGATCGGTGCCGAACAGATGACCGCCCGTTAGCGGCGGCAGCCGTCGCTGCGAGAGATCGGTGGTGTCAGGCGACGGCAGCGGCAGCACCCGCGCGAGAGCCACGGGCAGGATGACGATCAGGGCGCAGATGCTGCCCACCCAGATCTTCAACCGGCTGTCGCGGGCGCGGCGAGTGGCCCCGGCGCGGGCAATATCGCGGGGAGTGACCGCCGACGGGCGTGGTTGAGCGGGGGCTTTGATTATGGTCGTCACTTGGCAGTTCCCTTTCCGAGCCGGACCCGTGGGTCCAGGAGCGGATAGCAGAGATCGACGAGCAGCTGCACCAGGATCGCGAGCACCGCGGTCACCAGCACGGTGGCCTGGATGAGCGGATAGTCCCTGGTGTCCAGCGCGCGCACCACCAACGAGCCGACGCCGGGCCAGGCGAACACCACCTCGACAAGAACGATGCCGTTGAGCATCAACGCAAACCGGGTGCCCAGTGCGGTGAAGACGGGAATCGCGGAGTTACGCAACGCATATCGCCAGATCAGCTGACGCTCGGACACGCCGCGCGACCTAGCCACCGTGACGTAGGGCGAGGTGAAGGCGCCGGACATCTCACGGCGCACCAGCCGCGAGATAAGCGCGATCTGCAGGATGGCGATCGTGACCGTCGGCAGCACCAGGCTGGACCAGGTCGCGAAACCAGCCGTCGGGAAGACCGGGATCAGCACCGCGAAGAGCGTGATGAGCATCAGGCCGGTCCAGAAATCGGGCATCGACTGGCCGGCGATGGTGACTGCGTTCGCGGCGAGTTCCCGCCGCGTCTCGGCGTGGCGGGCCATCCACACCCCAAGCGGAACCGACACCACGGTGGTCAGCACGATCGCCGCGATCGCCAGAGTGATCGTGTACGGCAGCCGGTCCATCACCACGTCGAACGCCGGCGCCTGAAACGAGTAGGACGTACCCAGGTCGAGATGCAGCACGCCGCCCAGGTAGCGCAGGTATTGGACGATCACCGACTGATCGAGACCCATGTTCGACCGGATCCGCGCCAGGTCCTCGCTCGTCGCGAGCGGTCCCGCCATCGCGTACGCGGGGTCACCCGGCGCGAGTCGAATCAGGACGAACACGGTGGTCAGCGTCAGGAATACCGTGAGGAGGCTCTGGCCGAGGCGTTTGACGACGTAGCGCGGCAACGCCCGGGCCCCTGAGCGCGCGGCCACGCGGGCCGGGGCATTCTCGGAGGATGCCGTGGCGGCGAGTTGCTGGGTCATCGGTGACCTTTCTGTAACTCAGCTCACAATGCCACTTATGCGTGTTCTGCGCAAGTGTTCGATCAGATATTGCGTGTTCTGAGCAAGTGCGCGTACAGTCCGGTGTGTCCGCCATCACAACGCCGGAGGTCGACGGTGACCAAACCGCTCTTTGAGCAGCAATTCTCGCGCCGAACCATGCTGCGATCCAGCCTGCTGCTCGGCGCCGGGCTTGCCGTCGGCTCCGCAGCGGGATGCGCGACACCGACGGGCACGCCCGGCCCCACCACCGTCAGCCTGGCACTGAACAGATCGTTGGTCAGCCTGGACAACAAGCTCAACCAATTCGACGCCGCGGTGACAGTCCAGCGCGGCGTCCGTCAGGCCCTCACCGAGATCGATCAGACCCTCCGACCGCGGCTGGTGCTGGCCGACCAGTTCAAGCTGACCTCGCCGACACAGTGGTACGTGCACCTGCGCCCCGGGGTGCGGTACTCGGACGGCTCGCCCGTACAGGTGGAAGACATCGCGACGGCGCTGAAGATGTACAGCGAGGTCGACGGGTCGTTCGTCGCCGGGTTCTTCCCGGAATTCCCCACCGTCGAAAAGATCGACGAGACGAGCCTCACGTTGAATACCGAACGTCCACTGCCGGTGCTCGACTATCTGATGTCGAACATCCTCATCACACCGGCCACCAAGAACGCACCGGAGGAACTGCAGTCCGGCGTCGGCACCGGCCCGTATGTCGTCACCGAAAGCAACCGCGGTGCCGGCACGTACACCTTGGTTCGCAACGACAAGTATTGGGGCACACCGACACACGTGGAATCGGTTCGGGTGCGCTTCATGCCCGACGAGACCAGCCGCGTCGTCGCATTGCGCAGCGGAGAGATCGACGTCATCGACTCGATCACCCCCGACTCGGCCGACCAGCTCGCGGGCCTGTCGGGGGTGAGCATCGATCGGGTCGACGGAGTGCGGCTCAATCAGCTGTTCTTCAACTTCCGCAAGCCGCCGAACCATCCGCTTGCCGACGCGCGCGTACGGCGGGCATTGACGTACGCGATCGACGGCCCCTCGCTCACCGACCATGTGCTGCAGGGCTCGGCCAGCACCCCACGCGGCATCATCCCGCAGACGCTGGACGGCGCGATCGAGACCGGCGAATACACCTACGATCCGCAGCGGGCCCGGGCCCAGCTCGACGCGCTGGGCGTGCGCGATCTGAATCTCAAGATCATTTGGGAATCAGGCGAATTCGCCGCCGACACCGACATCATGGAGTCGGTGGTCCAGATGCTCGGCGCCGTCGGGGTGCAAGCCCGGCTGCAGCAGTTCGAACCGGGCGGAGACATCTCGCAGTGGCGCCAGGGCAAGGGCGGCGACTGGGACGTGCTCGGCAACGGTTATCCCAGCCCGACTGGCCTCGCGCTGACGATCATGCAGGGCATGTACGCCGGGACCGCCGAGAAGGAAAAGACGCGCGACACCTATCACGGCTACATCTTTCCCGAAATCACGGCGATCATCACCGAGGCGTCCGAGGAACCGGACCCCACGCGGCGCAACACGCTGCTCGCCGATGCGCAACGACGCATCTGGGACACCTGTCCGATGCTGTGGTCGTTCGTGCCCAAGGCGGTCTTGGCCCGGCGCAACCGTATCGACGGGATCGCCTTGCGCCCCACCAACTCCTACGATCTGACGGCGGTCTCCCTGCATATATGAGCACACTCACAGTCACCCCCGAGGTCGGCCGGCGTCAGGCGCTGCTGCCCGCCCCGCGTGTTCAGAACCACGCGGCGAATCTTGCTGTGCTGCCCGACGGTTCGCTTGGCTGCGTGTGGTTCGCCGGAACGCAGGAGGGCATCCCCGACATCAGCGTGTGGTTCTCGCGCCTCGACATCAGCGGCGTGTGGTCGGAGCCGGAGCAGCTGTCCGACGATCCGACACGATCCGAGCAGAACCCGGTGCTGCACGTCCTCAACCCCGACGAGGTGTGGCTTCTGTGGACGTCGCAGCACGCTGGGAACCAAGACACTGCGCGGGTGATGCGAAGGGTCTCCACCGACGCGGGCCGCAGCTGGGGTCCGGTCCACACATTGCTTCCCGAAACCGACCAGGGCGGAATCTTTGTCCGGCAGCCGATCGTTGCGCTACCGACCGGACGGCTGCAGTTGCCGATCTTCCACTGCGTTCGCGTGCCCGGCCAGAAATGGGTTGGCGACCGCGACTACAGCGGCGTGATGGTCTCCGACGATTCGGGCGCGTCGTGGCGCGAGGTCGTCGTTCCGGACAGCACCGGCTGCGTGCACATGAATATCGGTCGTCTCTCCGACGGCACGCTCATTGCGCTGTACCGCAGCCGGTGGGCCGATGCGATCTATCGCAGCACATCCGACGACGACGGAGAAGGATGGACGCCGCCGGTGCCGACCGAGCTGCCCAATAACAACTCGTCGATCCAGTTCGTGGTGTTGCCCGACGACCGACTGGCGTTGGTATTCAATGAGTCCAGTGCGGCCGACGCCACCGCCCGCCGCACGTCGCTGTACGACGAGATCGACGATGACGGGCTCACCGATGGCACGGGACCGGTCATGGACGCGCCAGTGGGCGGGCGCGGTGCGTTCTGGGGCGCGCCTCGTGCACCGATGACGCTGGCGCTCTCCGAAGACGCGGGTCTGACATGGCCGATCCGTCGCAACATCGAAATCGGCGATGGCTACTGCCTTTCCAACAACTCCCGCGACGGTCTGAACCGCGAATTCTCGTATCCGACGATCGTGGCCCACGGCGGGCGGCTGCACATCGCGTTCACCCGCTTCCGGCAGGCGATCGAGTACGTCGAGGTGACGCCCGACTGGATCAGCGGACCGTGACTGCCGCGAAGACGGCGGTGGTCACCGGGGCAAGCTCCGGAATCGGTGCCGCCGCAGTCCGCCGGCTGCTCTGCGATGACTGGCGCGTCATCGGACTGAGCCGCCGTGATCCGCAGCTTCATGACGACCGATTCAGCTGGGTTGCAGCGGATCTCGCGAACCTCGACGATCTGAGGAGCCAAGCGTCGCACATCGGCGCGGTGGACGCAATCGTCCACGCGGCGGGATTACAGCGGTCCGCACCCATGGGCAAGCTGAACGTCGACGACGGGCTCGACATGTGGCGAGTACACGTCGCCGCGGCCGAAGTCCTCGTCAACGAGTTGTCCGACCGCATCCGTGACGGCGGACGCATCGTGCTTGTCGGCAGCAGAACCATGACCGGCAACGCCGGCAAAAGCCAATACGCGGCAACGAAATCGGCGCTCCTCGGGATGGCCCGGTCGTGGGCGATGGAACTCGTGGACCGCGCGATCGCCGTCAACGTCGTGGCGCCCGGTCCGACCGACACCCCGATGCTCAGCGATCCGGCCAGGCGGCACACCCCGCCGAAGCCACCACCGATGGGACGGTTCATCGATGCCGACGAAGTCGCCGGTTTGATCGCCTTTCTCCTTGCGCCACATGGCCGCAGCATCACCGGACAGGCGATCATCCAATGTGCGGGAGCATCGTTGCAATGATGCGCAAAACACGCAGAACTGATAGGCTGGACTGCGCAAAACACGCACACGTTCAGGGGGCCGACAGATGACCGAGCAACCGTTGGAGACGGGGTCCGGCATCGCTGTGCTCGCCGACGATCTGTCGGGCGCGGCCGAGGTCGCCGGTGTGTTTCTCGGTCGAGATGTTCCGTTGTTCTTGCAACTCAACGACTTCCAGCCATCGCCTGGCGTCACGGTCATCGACCTGAATACCCGCGCGATGGCACCGCAGAAAGCAGCCCAGACAATCCGGGCGGCCCTGGCGGATATCCCCGCGGACATCCACGTTGTGAAAAAGATCGACTCACTGTTACGCGGTCATATCGGGACCGAAGTCGCTGTGCTCGCCGAGCGTGGCCTGGTCATCATGACCGCCGCGCTGCCCGGGCTCGGCCGGACGCCGTCGGTCCACGACGTGGCGCAGCTGTTCGCGGACCGACCGCTTGCCGCGGGGCGGCTCGAGATTCACGACGCTGCCACCGACGCCGACCTCGATGAGATCGTGCGAGCGGCTCCCCCCGGCGCACAACTGGTCGGCACATCCGCGCTGGCGGCCGCCGTCGCACGCACGCTGCCCGTGGCGCACCAGAAGATCGATGTCCGGCCACCGGCCAAGGCGGTTCTGACCGTGGTCGGAACCGCGGCACCGGTCGCGGCCGGCCAAGTCGACGCGCTCATCGTCGATGGCGCACACGCCGTCACGGTTGACGCCCGCGCATTGCTGCATGACAAGGCCGATCCCGAGCCGGTCCAGCGCGCACTCGACCACGGCTCGGCCGTCGTCACCATCGGCGGCATCGTGAACCCCGCGGAGACCCAAGCAGTCTCGATCGCCCTGGGCGAGTTCATCGCCGCCGCCGAGCGCCAGCACCACCCCGACCTGATCGTTACCGGCGGGGAGACGGCAAGAGCCGTCGTCGACGCCATCGATATCAACACGCTGCAGCCCGTACACGAAATCCACCACGGCGCCGTTGTATCGGTGGCCTCCGATGGCCGGCGTGTCGTCACCCGGCCCGGAAGCTTCGGTGCGATCGACAGTTTGGTGACCATCGTCCGATACCTCACCCAACGAAGCGAGGACAACTCATGACGAACCAACCCCTGCCCATCGTCGCAGTTACCATGGGCGATGGCGCCGGCATCGGTCCGGAGGTGGTCGTCCCCGCGCTGCTCGACCACACCGTCCTCGGCCTGTGCAATCCGATAGTCATCGGCGACGCCAAGCGACTGCGACAAGCCGCCGAGATCGTCGGGGTCACCGCCGACATCGTCGCCGTCGAATCGGTCTCCGACGCAAATCACGCGCCGGGCCGTATCAACGTCATCGATCTCGACCTGCTCCCCGAGGACCTGCCGTGGGGCAAACTGTCTGCGGTCGCGGGTAACGCAGCCTACGAATACATCCGCACTGCAAGCGAACTCGCCGTCCGGGGCGAGGTGCAGGCGATCTGTACGGCACCGCTGAACAAGGAGGCGCTGCACGCGGCGGGCCACATCTACCCCGGCCACACCGAACTACTGGCGCACCTGACGGGCACCGAGGAAGTGTCGATGATGTTGTCGACGCCGAAGCTGAAGGTCATCCACGTCACCACGCATATAGGGCTTCTGGACGCGGTGGCCAGAATCGAACCCGGCCTCGTCGAGCGCACGGTACGCCGCGGACATGAAGCGCTGGTGCGGGCGGGCATATCCAGCCCGAAGATCGGCGTGTGCGGAATCAACCCGCACGCCGGCGAGGGCGGGTTGTTCGGGTACGGCGAGGAGGAGCAGAAGATCATCCCGGCCATCGAGGTGTTGAAGGCCGACGGCATCAACGTGCACGGTCCGCTGCCTGCGGACACTGCGTTCTTCCTGGCCGGCCGGGGCGATTACGACCTGATCGTCGCGATGTACCACGACCAGGGCCACGGCCCGGTCAAGGTGCTGGGCATAGAGGCAGGTGTCAACATCACCGTCGGATTGCCGGTCATCCGCACCTCGGTGGACCACGGCACGGCCTTTGATATCGCAGGCAAAGGCACCGCCGAGCACGGCAGCATGATCGAGGCGCTGCGCCAGGCCGCCGAATTGGCAAGCAGTACAGCCGTCGTCAGGTAGGAAGACAGTATGGCGGTTCGCGAGTCGGAAGCCCGGCGGTCAGAGATCGTACGGCTGGCACGGTCCAGCGGGCTGGCGAGCGTGGAGGAGCTGTCCGCCCAGTTCGGTGTGACTCCTTCGACCATCCGCCGTGATCTGAGCCAGCTCACGGCACAAGGGCTGATCGCGCGCACCTATGGCGGGGCGATCGCGTTGGGGCACCAACAGGAACCGTCGCTCCGACAGCGCGCGATGGAGGGGTTTGAAGCAAAGCGAGCCATCGCTCGCTGGGCCGCCGAACAGGTAGAGCCGGGCGAGACCATCCTGCTCGACGCGGGTACCACCGTCGGCGCCATGGGCGAATTTCTGCGCGACGTCGAAGATCTCGTCGTCGTCACCGCCGGCCTGACCGCACTTGAAGCACTCGCCGACGCCGATGACGTCCGAGTCGAATGCATCGGCGGCACACTGCGTCACCTCAGCCAGGGTTTCATCGGGCCACTGGCCGAGGCGACGCTGCAACGCCTGACATTCGACCGTGCGTTCCTCGGGGCAGACGCGGTGACCGCCGATCTGGGTATCTGCGAAGCCGAGCTGGTGCAGACGCGGCTGAAGGAGATCATGATCGAACGCGCTGGCAAGGTATATGTATTGGCGCATGCAGATAAGTTGGGGCGCAAACCATTTCACGCATGGGCGCCGCTCCCCCGTGGCGCCACTCTGGTGACCGACGAAGCAGCGGCCGATGCTCAAACACGGCCGTTCGAGAAGGCGGGACTGCACGTGGTGCGCGCCTGTTAGTGGGCGACCTCCTTTAGCCCTCGATGGCCTCGACTTTTGTAGGGTCTCAAAGTTTGTGGCGAATGCCGACTCCATGACCAGGGCCTTTTGGCGTTGTCTCACCGGCGTGGCGAGCGATTCTGTCTCATTTCGATGGCGAATCCTCGGCGAAATTGGGGGCTACGTCTAGCGGCATGCAGTCGACGATGCGACCACACCGTCGAACAGTGTCAGGCCGCTCCTGATACGCCGTGGCTAGAGCGCCTTCCATTGGATGCGTCGGAACCGCACAACGCCTGTGTGGTTCTGCAGGCCGATGAAGCGCGGCTCCTGCGGTGTCGATGCCAGGCCGCGCCGGGGTGACTGTGGGTCGCCGGTGAAGTGGAAGCGGTTCACCACTTGCCCGTTGAGCGCGACGGTGAAGTCGGCACCGTCAACGGTGATCTCGTAGTCGTTCCATTCCCCGACAGGACGGACGACGAGCGGTCCGTCCGTCGGGCCTTTGAAGGAGTAGATCGCCCCGGTGCGGTGGATGTCTGAGCCGTCGGGGCGCGCCTGCTCGTCGATTTGGACTTCGAAGCCGAAGTTGACGCCTACCCAGGCGGTGTTGTCGTAGTTCTGTTGCTCGGGATGCGGGAAGGCGACGAAGACCCCGGAGTTGTCGTCGGGCGCGGTCATCATCCATTGCAGCCGCAGGATGTAGCGCGGTGGTGTTGGCCGCGCCAGCCAGAGCAGGCCGAGGTCGGTGCCGGGATGCGCCTCTAGGGCACCGCGGCGGATAAGGAACCTGCCGGGATTGTCGCGTCCGGGCTGGTTGCGGATCGTAGACATCTTCCAATCGCCGAGATTGGTGCCGTCGAAGAGCGTCTCGAAGCCGGCGTCGGCGGAGAAGGCGGGTGGGTTGATGATGAGATCGCCTGTGCGTCGGGCCATTGCGATGCCGGTCAGCATGGGGTTGGGTGAGCCAATGCTGGGGAACAGGCATGGCCCGGCGGCGTAGAGATTGTCGGTGTGGTGGAAGCGACCGGCCGGGTCGGTGACGCTTCGGGCGGGGTTGGTGCCCATCCACAGCGTGCCGGTCTCGTGGTGGGTGGTGCCAAGTTTGTCGCGCTGTGGGGATGGGCTGGCCTGGCCGTTGGCGATGAGGTTTGCGACCTGCGTCATGGTGGCGTCCATGAAGGTCCACAGGTCGTTGTCGGTCGCGGAGGCCGTCAGTGTCACATTGGCCCGCCGGATGCCGTATTCGTCTGTGCGAGCATCGATGTCGACGCGGCCCGCGTGGGCGCCGGGATTGACGAAGTCGGCCGCTTCCATTTCGCCGATGCCCCGTATGGCTACGGCCACGTGGGTGTCCGTCGAGGTCTTCAGCGCATCGAAGAAGTCGACGTCGGGCACCTTCTTGTACAGCTCGTCGTCGGCGCCGGCGAGGTTGCCCCCACCCGTCGCGGAAATCTGCAGGTGGAAAAAGCCGAGGTGGTCACCGTTGGGTCGGGTGGCGCGGCACTTGAGGAATAGGGCCGCCGTCTGCACCTCGTTGGTGGTGTTCGGCAGTCCGGGGATGGCGCTGCGTGGCACCCGGAAGGTCAGGTTCGAGCGGACGTGGGCCATGAGGTTCTTGCCCATCAGGGGCAATGTCGGAATTCCGGTGCCGTCGAACGACGCCAGCGCTAGGCGCGCGGTCTCGATGGTGCCGAGCGCGGCGACGGCGACGCCGCCGGGTGCTAGGTCGATGAAGCCCTGGCTGGTGTCGACGCCGGTGACTCGCCAGGTGCCGGTGCCCGTAGGCGCGGTTCGGATGGAGAGCACGTGTGTGCCCGGCAGGATCATGAAGTCCTTGCGCGCATCGTCGCCGCTGAAGTCCGAGGAGGCGGTGCGGGCGGCCTTCATCATCAGGGGCACGGTGCTGAACTTGTTGAGCGGGAAGAAGCCGGCGTGCGGCGCTCGCGCCTGCACCGCCAGCGGCGCCTCCAGCTTCAGCAGATTCTTCAGGCTCTGCGGCGAGAGCCCCGACCCCGGCGGTAAGCCGAGCAGCGCGGCGGGATCGGCGCCCGGCGTCAGAAGTGGCGACGCCGGAAGCGAATTTAGCGGGATGGCGCCGTTGATGGCGGCGATATTGTCGAAGAGCCGCTGGCGCAACGCATTCTGCAGGTCTCCGAAGATGAAGTCGTTGGTTTCATCGACGCCGATCTGCCGGGTGCTCTCGTCGAAGTAGCGGGCCTTGAGGTCGGCAACCGTCTCGGCCGGCCATGTTGCGGGCATCTCGTCGTCGAGCAGGCGCGGCGACCAACCGCCCCAAAACAGCGAGCGCCCGCCAAGGGTGTAGGCCAGCCCCTTGAAGGGGATGGTGGCCTTCCACGGAAGCCCCCACACCTCCTTATGCGGCAGCTCCGGCTGCGGTGCGTTCTCGTTGAGGAAGAAGGGATCGAAGCCGTCGTCGAAGCCCTGGATCCCGGTGTTCTGGACGTGCTCGGGCGCGGTGAACAGACCGGCCTCAACGACGAGTGTGCGCAGACCACCGCCTGCCTGCCGCTGGCGGAACCACAGATGCTCGGCGACGGCGCCGCCGAACGTGCCCCCGCCGATGACGATGATGTCGAAGGGCCGCCCTCCCTGGGTTTTCCAGGCATTGACCTCGGTGATGTC
Organism: Mycobacterium sp.; assembly: GCA_021154745.1. GTDB lineage: Bacteria > Actinomycetota > Actinomycetes > Mycobacteriales > Mycobacteriaceae > Mycobacterium. Next base: position 14,089 of record JAJKIB010000441.1, on the reverse strand, counting down.
GTTGCACAGGTAGCGGCCCTGGATGTCCAGGGTGAAGGATGTGCGTTCGGTCTTCGTCACCATGTTGTCCTCCTAGTGGGTGGGCGCCGTCCAGATACGGCCGTAGTGCGAGGGGACAACGAGCGGCGTCTCCAGGAGCGCAACAACAGCTTTGAGGTCGAGATCGCCGCCGTGCAGTTCCTCTGCGTAGTCGCCGGCGATGGGAAACCAGAACGGCACCGTCTGCTCGGTGTCGGTGGTGTTGACCGCCACCAGTGTGTAGTCGGTGTCGTTGTATCGGGCGAACAGCAGCACCCCGCGCGACTGGTAGCGCTCCCAGTGATTGAAGAAGAAATAGGTCCCCTCGCGCAGCTGCGGTCGTTCCCGTCGCAGCCGCAGGAGCTTGCGGACCAGCGACACGACGCCGTGCCCGGCCGCGTCGTAGAACAAGTCCCATCGAGGCGGACGAAGCATGGCGACCCGTCCGGCTCCGAACTCGGGCAGGAAGTAATTTTCGCCGAATTCCTGGCCCTGCCACAGCATGGGTATGCCCTTGCTCATCAAGGTGGCGATCAGGTACGGCTGCAGCATGAACCACCGCTCCCGGTCACCCTCCAGGAAGAGCGGGTTGCCCGCCTCGTCGGGGTTCTTCAGCCCGAAGTTGCAGATGAAGCGCTCGTGGTCGTGGTTCTCCAGATACTGCAGGGCTGTCTTCGGGATGACCTCGCCGTTGCTGTCAGCCTGAGCGGGATAGCCGAATAGGCCCAGGCGCAAGCCCCAGTCAGTCAGGGGGCCGCGATCGCCGCGCGCCACCGCCCTGGCCGCGTCAAAGGTGCTGTTCTGCCAGGTGCAGTTGGAGTAGGTCGCGCGCAGGACTTCTTCGGGGCCTTCGAGCTGCTCGGCACACTGGATCAAGCGCAGTGGTTCCTCCGGCCCGCCGTCGAAGCGGCTCCAGTGCGAGGGTGGGCCGCTGAGCTTGGCCTTGGTGAGCTGATAGGTCTCGTAGACCAAGCTGGCGTAGCCGATGCCCTCGGCGCCGTCCCAGTAGTTCGGTACGCAGTCGTAGCGGAAACCGTCGACGTGGTAGACGTCGAGCCAGTGGTGGTTGACGGAGAAAAAGTAGTCGCGCGTCAACGGTCGCCCGAAGTCGGTGCTCTTGCCGAAGTTGCTGAAGTAATCCTTCGCGAAGGTCCCCATGAAGGGGTTCTCCCGATAGCCCAGCCGCGTGTAGGCGTCGTAGTAGGGGAAGCCGACTCCGGTATGGCCGTACACCACGTCGACGATGACGGCGATGCCGTGCTGGTGGGCGGTGTCGACGAGTGCCTGGAAGTCGGAGCGGTTGCCGAAGCGCTCGTCCACACCGAAGTAGCCGATGGGAAGGTAGCCCCAGTCGACGGCCGCCGCGACGTTGGACAGCGGCATGATCTCGACGGCGTTCACGCCCAGGTCGGCGAGGTAGGCCAGGAAGTCGTTGGCGCGGTCGAGGTCGCCGCCGAGTTCGGCGATGTTCACCTCGTATACGACAAGGTCGGTCAGCGCCGGGGTGCGCCAGTCCGCCTCGGCCGCGCTCCACGTGTGCGGCTGGTAACCCAGGGTGATTGCCGACAACCGGCCCACGCCGAATTCTCGCGCGAAAGGATCGATGATCCAGTCGAGCGTGCCGACGTTCGCGTTGTCGATCTGGTAGCGGTAGACATAGCGGCCCGGGCTGCCCCACGCCGAGCGGGGCGTCGGCGGCGGTGTGCCGGCAATCGGGACCGACACCGTCCAGAAATCACCGTGCGGGTCCCGGATGCTGTGGCTCATCGCGAACTCGCTGGCCGGGATGTCCTGCAGGAACTGGTCGCGCTCGTGGATGATCTTCACGCTGACGCTGTTGCCGTCTGCGGCCGCCACCCACGGCAACCACAGGGCGAAGGTGACCGTGCCGGCGGTCTCGACGGCGCCGAGGGTGTCGAGGGCAAGCAGCGTGGGCGGCGTGGTCATGCGTCGGCCGCGCGCGGCGATTGGTTGGCCATCGGTCCTCCCCACCAACGGCGGTGATCGACGGATCAGCTGCCGCCTTAGACTGGCCCGGCTGTCATTGTCGATGTCGTTCAACACAGCCGGGGGTTTTCGGCTGAGAATTCCCCTCACGTCAATCGTTGTTTCTGGTGCGCCGGGTGTCGCGAGTAGTGCACTACCTAAATGCATGCACCGGCGGGCGAAGGCTTTCCAGGCCGATTGCCGTGCGGGCACTTGACCGCGTCAGAACGTCTACGCAGATGGGCGGGATTGAATCGGTCCGATCAATAGGTGCGACGCGCATGTGTTGTAACCATGGTTACACTGAGTTGATGGCCAGCGATGGGCCGGCGATCGGCGAGTGGGTGTTGTTGAGTTATCGGCTACCTCGGGAGCCCTCAACCCCGCGGATCACGTTGTGGCGCAAGCTCAAGAAGCTGGGTGTGGCGCAGCTGGCCGACGGAGTGGCGGCCCTGCCAGCCGACGCCCGGACGCGCGAGCAGCTGGAATGGCTGGCCGACGAGGTGATCGAGGCGGGCGGGCAGGCCGGGGTGTGGCTGGCGCGTCCCAGCACCGCGCTGCAGGAGCGCGAGCTGGCCGCGCAGATCGCCGGTGCGCGCGCGGCGGAGTACGACGAGCTGGCGTCGGCAGCGACGGCTGCCGCTGTGCTCGACCCGTCCGCGCGTGCGTCGGCGTTGCGGCGGCTACGCGGTCAGTGGCGCCAAATCATGCGTCGCGATTTTTTCCCGCCGCCAGAGCGCGAACGCGCCCGAGCGGCGTTGCATCAGCTGGCGAAAGCAGCTGAACCGGTATCCGGCGACGAGGCGCAGGAGGTGTCACGGTGAGGTGGGCGACTCGGGCCGGCATCCATATCGACCGAGCGGGGTGCGCATGGCTGATCCGCCGGTTTGTCGACCCTGATGCGGAATTCGTGTTCGTCACCGATCCCGATCAGGTGCCGGAGGACGCGACCTCGTTCGACATGCGCGGAGTGGCCTTGTCGCACCATCACGGCGACTGCACCTTCGAAACTATCCTGCGCCGTTACGAATTGACCGACCCGGTGCTGTGGCGGATCGCCGAAATCGTGCATGAGGCGGATCTCGATGATGGCCGCTACGACGCGCCGGAGGCTCCCGGCCTGGATACCGTGTTGCGCGGTCTGTCGATTACCGGCACTGATGAGCACACCCTGGCCGTCGCTGATGCGCTATTCGATGGACTTTACGAATTTTACCGGCGCAGCTTAATCCTGGGCCGCGATCCCGCATGAGCACAGAACCCGTCGCTGGCCGCCGCCGAATCGAATCCGCCCTGGCGGACCGGAGTTCCGACAGATAGGTGGCAATACGAGATACCCACCCGCACCGATGGGTACGGGCACCCGAAATGTAAGGAAGCAGTATGCAATCCACGACGAGGCGTATGACCCGTGTCACCAGCTGCGCATTGGTAGTCGCTTCGGCGGTGGCGCTGGCGCTGGCAGCCGGTTGCAGCTCCGGATCCGAAACCGGACCCAGCCCCAGCCAGCAGCACCAACCAAGTCCTGCCACCCCAGTGACCACAACCGATTCGGATTGGAAGCCGGTGGCCGACGCGCTGGGCCGTAGCGGCAAGCTGGGAGACAAAACACCGCGTATCGGGTGGCATTGCCGCGCAACGATCTTCAAGTCACTTCATATGGCGTCGCGATCAAGCCGGGACTTTCGCTCGGTGGCTACGCGGCGTTCACGCGCTACGCCGACAACCAGACCCTGTTGATGGGTGACTTGGTGGTCACCGAGGCCGAGTTGCCGAAGGTCACCGATGCGTTGCAGGCCCACGGCATCGCCCAGACCGCGCTGCACAAGCATCTGCTCGAGCAATCCCCGCCGGTGTGGTGGACCCACATCCACGGAATGGGAGACGCCACCCAACTGGCCCAAGGCCTCAAGGCCGCGCTCGATGCCACCGCGATCGGGCCGGCCGCCCCGCCGCCCGCCCGGCAGCCACCGGTGGACATCGACGTCGCCGGCGTCGAGCAGGCGTTGGGCCGCAAGGGAACCCCCGACGGCGGGTTGTTGAAATACAGCATCCCCCGTAAGGACACCATCGTGGAGGACGGCTACGTGTTGCCGGCGACATCGTTGAACCTCACGACGGTGATCAACTTTCAACCGGTCGGTGGCGGCAGGGCTGCGATCAACGGTGACTTCATCCTGACAGAGCCCGAAGTGCAGAAGGTCATCCAGGCGCTGCGCGCCGGCAACATTCAAATCGTGGAGTTACACAACCACGGCCTGACCGAGCAGCCGCGGCTGTTCTACATGCATTTCTGGGCTGTCGACGACGCGGTCACCCTCGGTCGTGCGCTGCGCCCGGCATTGGACGCCACCAACCTGCAACCGGCATAAGCCCATGCTCATCGCGAAGCCTGCACAGTGGCGTTCGATGGCCTGGATGGCCAGCCTGTTGATCGCGGCGTTGGTTGTAGCAAGTTGCACGAAAGCATCTGAATCGCAGAACAAACCAGAGACGCCTTTGCCGCTACGCCCGGTGGCTGAGATCGCGCTGCCTGGCGACAATTCGCGTTTCGACTACGTCAGTCTGGATGCGCAACGGGGCTTGTTGTTCATCGCGCACCTTGGTGCCAGCGAGCTGATCGAGGTCGACGTGCGGGCCGATCGTGTCATGCGCACCATCCCGAACATCTCGCAAGTGCACGGAGTACTGGTCGTCGGTGCCCTCAATAGGGTGTATGCGACAGCGACCGGGGCCAACAAGGTGATCGCCATCGACGAGACGACCGGCGACGTGCTCGGGCAAGCCACCACCGGCCAGTATCCGGACGGGCTGACCTACGACTCTCGCCGCAACGCGATCTGGACCACCAACGAAACCGCTGGGACCGAAACCGTTGTGGACGCGGGCACCCTGCAACCGCGGGGAACCGTCGAACTCGGCGGCCAGGTCGGCAACATCGGTTATGACCCGGACGGCGACCGGATGCTGGTGGCTGTGCAGGGCAGCAACGACCTGGCGGTGATCGACCCCGCCGCGCTGACGATCAAACAGAGGGTGGTGTTGCCGGGCTGCCAGCATCCGCACGGTCTGGCGGTCGACAGCCCGGATCGATTGGTGTTCGTGGCCTGCGACCAGAACGCCACATTAATCACCATCGATCAGACGACCTGGGGCGTTGTCGGAACCAATCCGGTAGGTGAGGATCCCGATGTGCTCGCGTACGACGCCGGCGCGCACCGGCTGTATGTGGCCGCCGAAAGCGGCACGGTCACCACGCTGGATCTGCACGGCCACAACTTGACGGTGAGCGGCTCGGCGCATCTGGCCGATGGCGCGCATGTGGTCGCCGTCGACCCAGCGACGCACCGCAGCTTTTATCCAATTCCGGCGGGCACCAATGGAAGACCGGCGCTGCTGGAGCGGGAACCGAGCTGACCACGAAGGGAGACTCGCATGCTGTTATGGGGAGTGATCGGCTACGGCGCTGCATTGTCAGCGGTACTGGCGGTGGTTCTTGCGTTCGCTGTGCGTGAGCGCCGCCCATGGGTGCTTGTGTCTGTGGCGGCCAGCGCCCTGCTCGGCGCGGTCGCGTGGAATGCGATCCTGCGCGCGACCCGCGCCAATCAGTTCTTTCACGATGCGCCGATCCCGGTGTTTCCGGTCAGTTGGCAAGACACCGGATCCGGGGTATTCAGCGTGGCCTTCGCTGCGGTGCTACTCGGGTTCGGGGCCATGCGCGCCGATCCCGCCCGCCGACTCGCGGTGCTCGCCGTCCTGGCAGGGGTTGCAGCACTGCTGGTCGACGTCTACCTGTACTAGCCGCCATGGCTGCCGCACAACCCGTGCTGGGACCGGCGTTGATCGCCGTGTGCGTGGTCATGGCGATCGCCGCCGGCGTGATCTACCGGCTCACTGCACTCGGCTCGCCGTGGACAGTGCCGTGGGCCGCGGTCCGCGCATCGGTGCAACTAGCCGCTGTCGCGGGGGTTTTGGCGGCGGCGATGATGCGGCTATGGTCGTCGGCACTCGTGCTCACGGCCATGTTCCTCGTCGCCAGTGTCACCGCCGCGCGGCGCAGCCAGGCCAGCCGTGGATCCCTTTGGCTAGCAGTGTGCCTGGCGCTCGGCTTGGTCGCCGTACTACCTCTACTGCTGCTATCCGGAGTGGTGCCGGCAACCGGCGTTGCCGTTGTGCCGATCGTCGCCATTGTGCTCGGCAACACCATGACCGTCACGGCGGTCGCCGCCCGCCTGGCGCTCGACACTCTCAACGTGCGCGCAGGGGAGGTGGAGGCGGCGCTCAGCCTCGGTATGAGCGAACGGGATTCGCGCAGGGAGATCATTGGGGATTCGGCCAATAATGCACTGCTGCCCAATCTCGATTCCACCAGGACCGTCGGTCTGGTGACGCTGCCCGGCGCCTTCGTCGGCGTCCTTCTCAGCACCGGATCGGCCGCCCAGGCCGGTGCCGTGCAGATCCTCATCCTGATCGCGTTGCTGCTGTCCCAGACGTGCAGTGTCGCGGTGACCGTCGAGCTCATCGCCCGCGGCCATATCACCCGCCGAACACCGCCGCTGCCCAAAGGACCGAAGACAATGAGGTTCTAGCTACGGCGTCGCCTCCGCCGCTGATTACCCTCGCACAACCGCTGACGCGGTTATCGCCGAATCGGCACGTCACGCATGCGATCGAGCCTCCTCGGCGTACGCTTCGCGACCAGCCTCTTCCCCAGACGGACACGAACCCATCCGATGACGACTAACGAATGGCCAGCGGTACTCGCCGCCCCTGGTTTCGATCGTGAACGGTGACGTCGGTTTATCGCGAATCTCGACAGCACCAACGATGGCTTGTTCTATTTCCTGCCACATGAAAGGCAGAAGCCGTTGCGTGAACCTGATGAACCGTTCATGCCGGGAAACCTTGGTTTTGTCGTCCGGTGTTGTGCCGTTGGCGGGGTTTAGTTTTGCCATGCCCGGGTGTGCGGCGTTGGACATCACGCCCCAGCCCGCGTAGCGGCTTCGCCAGTCGAGCTCGCGGGCAAAGATTAGATTCGCCAGCTTCGACTGGCCATAGGCCTGCATAGGTTTGTAGTTCTTTTCGAACTGCAGGTCGTCGAAGCGAAGGCGCGCGCTGCGGGCGGCCATGGCGCTGATGGCGACGACGCGCGGTGACCGCGCAGCCCGCAGCAGCGGCAACAGGTGTGCGGTCAGCGCGAAATGCCCGAGATGGTTGGTACCGAACTGCATTTCGAACCCGTCGGCGGTGGTGTCGCGCTTCATCGCTGCGATGACGGCGGCATTGTTGATCAGGACGTCGATGGGTCTGCCCTCGGTGTTGAGTTCCGCGCGCAGCGCGGCGACGCTGTCCAGCGACGCCAGGTCCAGGTCTTTGAGTGTCACCGCAGCGTCGGGGGTCTTCGCGCGGATCTGTGCGAGCGCGCGTTCGCCCTTGCTCTGGTTGCGGATCGCCATGATCACCTCGGCGCCCGCGGCGGAGAGCCGGGCCGCCAGACCGAGCCCGACGCCGGAGGTGGCGCCGGTGACGACGATCAACCTTCCGGCCAAGTCGGTAACGGCGACGTCTCTCTGGTGCACGGCCATGAGTACTCCTAGTTTTCGAGGGTTGAGGGGATGCATCCTTCGGTGACAGGTGCTCGCGCAAAGCGCTTGAGCCGCAACATAACTCTGTTTAGGGATTGCGCTAGACCTCAGCGACGGGTTGCGATGATTCGGCTGGCAGCTTCGATGGCGGCGGCGCGACGGCGCGCGATGACAGTGCCGTCGCCGGTCGCGGAGTGAGGGTCGGGCGAGTTCGCCCACGCCAGACCCATGCCCAGCAGAAGGACGATCAGGTCGGCCGGCTCCCACCATGGGTCCACGTCGCCGGCGGCCTGCGCGGCTCGGATCGCTTCGATGGTATCGGCGAAAACGGGTTGGCCGTCGGCCTCGGGTTCATCCAGGGTGAACCCCTCCAGCCGTGCCCACGTGATCATCCGCAGGTGCTCGGGGCGATTGCGGGCCACGTCGTAGACGTCGCCGACAAACTCCGGAATGTTTTTACGGCGCAAGTTGATCGCCCGGAAGAACTCGGCATTGTCGTCGGCCACTACCTCACGAAAGAGCGCTTCCTTGTCGCCGAAATGCGCGTACAGGCGCTCCTTGCTGGCCTGCGCGTTGCGCGCGATGCGGTCGATGCGGGCGCCGGCCAATCCGTATTGGGCGAACTCCGCTCGGGCGGCCGCCAGGATCTCGCCGCGAAGCTCAGTTCTGTTTCTCACAGCCAAATCATAACAAACAAACTAGTTCGTTCGGTACGGTGGAGTCGTCATTGGATGTCACGACACCTAGGAGTTCATGATGGGTCAGGCCAAGGCGACTGCGGTGGACCCCGCCGTCGCGCGGATGCCACGAGGCGGTCCGAACGCTTCGTGGCTGGATCGGCGATTACAGACCGGCGCGCTGGAGTACACCGACCGCTACGACGTCCCCGACGAGGTCAAGCAGACGGTGATCGGCGCTCTGGATCGGGTGGGCACCCGCACCGGCCAACACGAGAAGAACGCCCGCACAGCACTGGACGTGGTGGCAGACATTTCGAACCCGCGCATCCTCGAACTCGGCGCCGGACACGGCAAGTTGTCGGCCAAGATCCTGGAATTGCATCCCACTGCGGCGGTGACGGTCAGTGATCTCGATGCGACCTCGGTGGCCACCATCGCCGCCGGTGACCTAGGCGCCCATCCCCGGGTGTGCACCCAGGTCGTCGATGCCAGCGCGATCGGCGCCGACGACGATAGCTACGACCTGGTGGTGTTCGCCGCGGCGTTTCATCACCTGCCGCCGGCGGCCGCGGTACGCGCGATCGCCGAAGCGACCAGAGTTGGCCGGCGATTTTTGGTGATCGATATCAAACGTTCATCCCCGCTGCAGCTGATCCTCACCCAACTGATGGTCACACCGTTGGCGGCAATCGCGATGTCAGTGCGGCCGTCTTTCAGGCACGTCATTCACGACGGCTTCATCAGCAGCCTGCGCGCCTACAGCCACTCGGCGTTCGTGGCCCTCGGCAAAGCGGTCGACCCGCAAATGCGCATCGAAGCCCTGCCAAGGCCCATCCGGTTCGGACCCGGAATGGCCAGTCTGGTCTTCTCCCGACCCGGCGCGACACCGATGCGTTCAAACACCCCGCAACGTAAGGACTCCCAACAGTCATGAGCACGCTGAACATCGACGAGATCATGAACCCACCCGGCCGGGTTCAGACGTTGCGCCGAATCGTGGAATCCGTCGCCGACAGGGCCGCACCGCTGATCGATCTCTACCGACCCTATGTCGACGGACTATCGAACCTGCCGTCCGACGGCCGGTTCCTGCTGGTCGGCAACCACACCCAGTTCGGCGTGGAGGGCCTATTGATTCCCTACTTGGTGCGGCGCGAGACCGGCATGCGGGTGCGACCTCTGGCCGACCGCAACTTCGGCCGTATGCGTGGCTTGCCGGGTGATCTGCTTGCGGCAGCGGGCGCTGTTGTCGGGGCCCCAGAAACCGCGGGTGAATTGATGCGCCACAACGAACCCATTCTGGTGTTTCCGGGCGGTGGCCGCGAAATCGCCAAGTTCAAGGGTGAGGAGCACACGCTGCGCTGGCAGGGCCGAGCCGGATTCGCCCGGCTCTCAGTGGAAAACAACTATCCGATCGTGCCCGTCGGCCTCGTCGGAGGCGATGATGTTTACCGGAGCCTGACGACGCGCGGTGGCCGCTGGGAGCGGCTGAGTCAAGGACTCGCAGAGAGACTGTCCGGCCGCGCCGACATGGCAGTGCCGCTGATGCGTGGGGTCGGCCCCACCCTGATTCCCAGGCCGCAGCGAACGTATCTGCGCTTCGGCGCACCCATTGCGACTGCCAAACCCGCGCGGGTCGCCAACGATAAGTGGGTGGCAACGGTCAAACAATGCACACAGGAATCACTGGAGCAGACCATCGCCGACCTCCTCGAAGTCCGCAACGGCGACCCCTACCGTGAACTGAATCCGCTCGCCTGGCAGAAGGCGAAGCGGCCGCCAATTGAAGACTGAGGGCCGTCCACAGTGTCCAGACCCCTTGCTTTACAGCGTGTTTGGCAGAACGAATCCCCGCAACCATTTCATCGGGTGGCAACGATGCGTTCCGCCCACCACCGCTCGACGCTTCGGTCGCTCGCAACGCGCGTCTCGTCGACAAGGGAGTGCGCATGGCGGAACCGGCGGTCAGGGCGCGGTTGCCCAAGAACTATTCCGCAATCGCGGCGCACACGTCGTTGGATGTGATGTTACGACCGGGCCCGCGGTCGCCAACGGAAACACCTATCCGCCCAAGGCCAGTCGGCGCAGCGCCACGACGGTGACCTCGCCCACCCAATCGCCGCTCAGGTAGCCGCATCACCTTGCCACGACTCGGCCCAGCGTGTCGGCCGCACGTCGCAGACGAACGCTCCCCCGCCTACCAACTACGGAGCCCAAACACACAGACCAACAACCGGTTTAGTCATCACACCAAGAGGGGAACCAACCGTCGCCGGCCCTGCACCCGTGACGCATGTGATGCAAATGGCGGAATTTCTCCTGGATAACATTCGTTATTCACGAATAACTGCTTCGTATCCGTTATCATATTGTGGCACAATATATCTCACCCATCCCGGAGAATTAGTCACGCCAGGCAAGTACGTGAAGGCCGCCGCCAACTGGTCCTCGCGGTTACCTTGGGTGGCCCGTTCGGCGTGGTCAATGGCGAGTGGCGGTTGCGTCGCAGGTCGAGCACGTGTCGATCACGGTTATGTGAGGGCGCGTGTCGTCGGGAAACGGAAGCCCTCACTTGCCGCAGCCTGGCGCTATGGCCGATGCCTCGAACGTGCGGCACGACACCATCGTGGTGCCCGAGACGATGAGCCCGGCCCAAGTAAGGGCGCTGGCGGAGCGGAAGGCTCAGGCTCAAGTCGGCGACGATGACATGGTCGCTTTTTTGCATCTCCACGGATCACGGCCGGTCGGCGGTGAGCATGGCACCGAGGTCGAGTGGCGTTACAGCTACCAGGTGATACCGCCTGGCGGCCCCGCTGATGATACGGCCGGCTGACCGGAGCGGCGGTGCGTCGTGGAGGGTGGTGTCGCCTCTGCCGCTATAGCGATTCACTGCCGATACGGCGAGATCAAATATGGCGGGTTACCGGTACAGCCATTCTTCGGCCGCAATCTTGCCCTCTCGAAAATTCGCCACGAAAATGAGACGGAACCATTCGCCACGTGGATGAGACAACGGGAAACGCGCTGGCCAGAGCGTCGACGTTCGCCACGAACTTTGAGACCCGACAGCCAGGTCGGCGCCGTTGACCATCGCCGCGGCGTCGGACCCCAGATACACTGCGGCCGCAGCGATCTCGTCCGGATAGGCGAATCGTCCGACGGGGATGAGCTTCTTGAGCGCATCACCGTGTGGGCCGTCCCACGCCTTCGGCCGAGTTCGGTGAGAACCACCGTGGGCGAGATCGTATTGACGCGCACACCCCGCGGGCCCCATTCGGCGGCCAGCACCTTTGACACCCCCACCACACCGAACTTCGACGCGCAGTAGGCCACGTGCTGGTCGAGTGCGACGGTGGCGGCCTGCGAGGCCATGTTCACGATGACCCCGCCGCCGGCCTGGAGCATCGACGAGCCCACCGCCTGACACATCAGGAAGGTGCCCTTGAGATTCACGTCGATGGTGGCGTTCCACGCCTTCACCGACAGCTCCTCGGCCGGAGCGAGCTGCACGACACCTGCACTGTTCACCAGGATGTCGACCCGCCCGAACACGTCCAGCACCGCATCGACGGTGCCGCGCACCGAATCGGGATCGGCCACGTCACAACGGAAGCCGCGGCTTTCGGTCGGAAGACCACTGGCCGTCTGGGTCGCGGCGGCCTCGTTGAGGTCGACGAAGGCGATGCGGGCCCCCTTGGCGGCGTAGGCGCCGGCGATCGCCGCCCCGATGCCGGCGGCTCCACCGGTCACCAGGGCGGCCTTGCCGTCCAGGCGGAAGTCGACAAGTGGTCGATTCGCAACTGAAGGTGCTCGGAATCGAACGGTTGCGCATTGTCGACGCATCGGTCATGCCGACGGTCATTCGCGGAAACACCGCGGCACCGACCACCATGATTGCCGAAAAGGCTGCCGACCTGATCCGCGGGGACTCAGAGAACGCGTGAGCGCGGCATCGTCGACAGCGGCGCGCACCAGCGAACCGCTGGTCCATTGGGCCCGGCAGTGGCGTTGGCGCCACACCGTCCGATGCGGCCGTACGGCCGACGGCGCCTCCGCACGTCGGCAGCGAGTCGCGCGTGAAATATCGTGCGGTACAGATCACCTTCCCCTAGCGTCTGGTTCGGATGTCACCACCGTGGTAAAGGCGGCGAGCTCGGGACCGCCAAGCCGGTCAGAGCCAGCGATCCACGAAAGCGCCCGACGGTGGCCTCACTGAAACGTGCGGTGACGCACCCCGCGGCCGCAAACCACATGCACCACACTTCAGTTCAGCGGGATCGCTCGCGCCGATGCCCCCGGAACGTTGCGACACGGCCGACAATTGTGCATGGATAACTGCTGTTATCCATGAATTGACCTCTCATTCGCCGCCGCCTCGGTTGTGTTCGATCCATCGGGAATTCGCCACGAAAATGAGACAGAACCCTTCGCCACGTTGGTGGGACAAGCGCAAAATACCAGGTTGGAAGCATCGCGATTCGCCACAAAGTTTGAGACCTAGGCCGGCCAACCAGTTCCTCGTTGGCCGCATCACTCGGGCCAAGCAATTGTTCGAAACAATGTCGGCTTTCGACGAGACTGTTTAGCCAGAGTGGACAATAGGCGGCATGGACACGCGCCGCCTCCAACTGCTGCTGTCGCTGTCGCGGCTCGGCTCCATGCGGGCCGTCGCGGAGGCACACCACCTCACCACGTCGACGGTGTCGCAGCAGATCGCCGCTCTGGCCAAGGAAACCGGCGCGCAACTGATCGAGCCCGAGGGCCGACGGGTGCGACTGACGCCGGCTGGTCAACGCCTCGCCGACCATGCCGTCACGATCCTCGCGGCGGTCGACAGCGCGCGCCTGGACCTCGATCCCGATGCCGAGCCGGCGGGCACCGTGCGCGTTGGCGGGTTTGCGACCGGCATCCGGGTCTCGCTGCTGCCGATCGTCGCCGAGGTGACCGAGCAGTTCCCGAAGGTTCGCTTCGTGATCAGCGAGTACGAACCCATCGAGGCCTTCGCCCTGTTGACCAACGACGACCTCGACCTCGCACTGACGTATGACTACAACCTCGCGCCCGCTTCGCCAAGTCCGGTGCTGGAAACGGTTGCGCTGTGGTCGGTTCCGTGGGGACTGGGCGTTCCTGCCGATACTCGCGATGGGGCCGTCGAGGTCGCCGAGTACGCCGATCGAACGTGGATTGTCAACTCCCGCAACACAGCCGACGAGGACGCGGTGCGGACGCTGGCGTCGCTGGCAGGCTTCGTCCCACGCATCGCGCACGAGATCGACAGTCTCGAGCTTGTGGAAGATCTCATCGTGGCCGGCTACGGAGTGGGCCTCTTGCCGATCGGCCGGCCAACCAGTCCGGGCGTCAAAGTGCTTCCGCTGTCGGAACCTAAGGCCGTGCTGACGGCCTACGCCGTAACACGCCGAGGCCGGTCGACGTGGCCGCCGCTGCGCACCGTGCTGGACCGGATGCGTCCTCCAACGCGAACCGAATTGCCACGCCCGACCTGGCCGCGCCCGGTGCCCGGTCCGTAGACGTCAGGCCGCCGTCGCCAAGGACCGCCCCGGCGTTCGCACCGCGACCATGCCCACAAGACCGACCGCGATGACGACGCAGATCCCGCCCAAGCCGGCGCGGTCGCTGCCGAATATGTCTATGAACATTGAGAACAGCCATGGCGCCACGAACGACGCCGCACGACCCGTCGTCGTATAGAGGCCGAAGACCACGCCTTCCTTGCCGTCGGCAGACATTCGCAGCATCAGAGTCCGCGCCGACGACAGCGTCGGCCCGATGAACAGGCACAGCAGCAGCCCACACACCCAG